>JBMOJJ010000493.1:0-2166 GCA_049315845.1 Rhodoferax sp. | reverse complement strand
GTTGAGTCGCTGCGTTTTGATGCGGTATTTCATCAGCACGTCCACTATTTCGATCTGAGCTCCTTTAAGCGTCTGATATGGGAGAGTGGCGGCGAATATCTTGGGCACATCTTCAACCACCAGGGTTCTTGCGGTGGGGCTTTGCTGGTCGGCTTCCGCCGGGCTAAGACCATGCAACTCAAACCCGAGATCGATCTAGCGCTTAGGATTGAAGGGTTCGAGCGCCGTATCGCACTTTACAAGACCCAGATGGCCATGATGAAGGAAGAGTTGGACACACTACCGGGCCCGGTCTATGGCTATGGCGCCAGTCTCATGCTTGCTATGCTGGGTTATCACCTGCAAACCGATTTCTCGCAGCTGGAATGCGTGCTCGACGATGATTTGGCCCGTGATGGCACGACGTATGAAAATATCCCTGTCACCGTCAGGCACACCGCCAAGGTCGCGCCGGCACCCAATAGCTCCTACCTGATCACCTCGCTGGAAAACATACGGCCAATTTACCGGCGTATTCTAGAACTCTCGCCGCGGCGCATCCTCGTGCCGCCGGTCAGCTGAATTGAAGCCCGAGTCCGTCGATGTTGTCGATCTCGTGTGGGACTTGGCACGCGAGCGCCTGACGATAGGGGGCGCACTGGTACTGCGCCAAGAGGGCGAGATGCTTGCGCGGCTGCAGGGCCACTCGGCGCTGACGTTGCATCTCATCGGCCCGCAGTCCGGCCGTCAGGCCGCCGAGCGTATGGCTCGGTCCATCTTTGGCGCTTCGATCTACCCCTACCATCAAGTGGACGCCACCGATAGCGCCTTCGGCTCACCGTCGGCCGCGGTGCGTGCGGAGCCGGATTTTTCCTATTTCTCTTTTTCGCGCATCACCGCCTTGTACGCGCAGACCGGACTCAAGCCTCGCCTGCAGTGGAGTCAGCTGCAGCAGGCGACGTCCTTGCAGGCACGCCGGCATTTTGCCGGCCGTCTTTACTGCGTCCACTTACGATCGGTGGCACCGTTTGTCCCCGAGGAAAGCAATGCGGACGGACTGTTATGGAATGCCTTCTTCCAGCGGCGTGCGGCCGTAGGGCAATGCGATTTCTTGCTAATCGGCGACGATCCCCTGCCAGCCGGTCTCGATTTACGACCGGGAGTGACACGGGCGGCCAGCAGCGCACTGGGCCTGGATCTGGCGGGGCAATTGGCCTTGATTGGCGTTTCTGATGGCTTTCTCGGCATGGCTTCGGGCTTGTGCACGGCCGCAAACTTCAGCGAAACGCCGCATGTTATTTTTAAGCATCCGGCGCATCACGCCGCCGAAATGATGCGTGAATTGGGTACGGCTCATGCCTTTGCCTTTGCCGACGAGCGCCAGCAACTCTGGCGGCGTGAGGCTGGCGTCGCTGCACTGGACGAAGCTTTTCATTTGATCTCATCATGAAGCAGGGTCAGGAATATCTCGGCAAAACTGTCTTGGTCACGGGCGCGGGACGCGGCATCGGTCTGGGAATCGCCCGACGTATGGCCGAAGAAGACGCGTACGTCGTCATCGCCGATGTGAATATCGAAAAAGGCACACAAGCTGCACAAGATCTGCGCACGCGCGGTTTGACCGTCGATTTCGTGCCCGCTGATCTATCCGTGCCGGGCGGGGGCGAAGTGATGGTGGCGGCCGCCGCCCGTTTGACGGGCCGAGTCGACGTGCTGGTCAACAACGCGCGCGCCGGAACCCGCCTTGGCTTGCTCGAAGAGACCGAGGAAAACTGGGATCAGGCTATGGCAGTAGGCTTAAAGGCCGCTTTTTTCGCAGCCCAGGCCACGATACGTTTGATGGCCGAGCGCGGCGGTTGCCGCATCGTGAACGTGTCGTCGGTGGCCGCCATCCAGACGACCTTGGAGTCACCCTCCTACCATGCCTCCAAGTCGGGGCTTCTGCATCTGACGAAGTATCTGGCGGTTGCCGGCGGACCTTATCGTGCATATGTCAACTGCGTTTTGCCGGGGTTAATCGTGCAGGAGGAGCACCGTGAACGCTTCGACTCCGAGGGCAACGAGGCCTATCGTGCCATGGTCTCGAGCTACCAGCCGCTAGGTGAGGTTGGCTCCGAGCAGGATGTCGCTGAAGCCGTTCTTTATCTCTGCAGTGAACGCGCCCGTTATGTTTCGGGCGCCTGCCTG
>JBMOJJ010000492.1:0-2180 GCA_049315845.1 Rhodoferax sp. | reverse complement strand
GCTTCGCTGGCCCTGCTGGTGGGCGTGCCGCTGGGGGTTTACTCGGCGCTCAGGCGCGGCAGCTTCCTGAGCCAGCTGTTCATGACGATCTCGCTGCTGGGGGTGTCGCTTCCGACGTTCCTGATCGGCATCCTGCTGATCCTCGCGTTTTCGGTCGGACTGGGGTGGTTCCCGAGCTTTGGTCGCGGGGAAGTGGTGCAACTGGGCTGGTGGCAAAGCGGGCTGTTCACGCTCGACGGCTGGCACCATCTGGTTCTGCCGGCGATCACGCTGGCGGTTTTTCAGCTGGCGCTCATCATGCGCCTGGTGCGCGCCGAAATGCTGGAGGTCCTGCGCACCGACTACATCCGCTTTGCGCGCGCCCGGGGCTTGAGCAACCGCGCGATTCATTTTGGTCATGCGCTGAAAAACACGCTGGTGCCGGTGATCACCATCACCGGGCTGCAACTGGGTCAGCTGATCGCCTTTGCGATCATCACCGAGACGGTCTTCCAGTGGCCGGGCATGGGTCTGCTGTTCATTCAGGCGGTGACCTTTGCTGATATCCCGGTGATGGCGGCCTACCTGTGCCTGATCGCGCTGATTTTTGTGCTGATCAACCTGGTGGTTGATCTGCTTTACTTTGTGGTTGACCCGCGCCTGCGGGTTGGCCAGGCTGGAGGACATTGATGCAGGCAACGGGTACTTATTCGAACTTGAAAATCCAGGGCCGCGCCTTTGCGCACATTGCCGCCTTCCACCCCGAGATCACCGCCTTGCGGCGCGACCTGCATGCGCATCCGGAACTCGGTTTTGAGGAGGTCTACACGGCCGCGCGGGTGCAGGAAGCGCTGCGGCTGTGCGGCGTGGACCAGGTTCATGCCGGCATTGGCAAGACCGGTGTGGTGGCAGTCATCCAGGGCCGGCGCAACAGCTGCGGCAAGATGATAGGCCTGCGCGCCGACATGGATGCGCTGCCGATGACCGAGCACAATGAATTTGCCTGGAAGTCATCACATGCGGGCCGGATGCACGGCTGCGGCCATGACGGCCACACCGCGATGCTGGTGGCGGCGGCGCGCTACCTGGCCGAGACGCGCAACTTCGACGGCAGCGCGGTGCTGATCTTTCAACCCGGCGAAGAAGGCTACGCCGGCGCCAAGGCCATGATCGAAGACGGCCTGTTCGAGCGCTTCCCGGTGCAGTCGGTGTACGGCATGCACAACTGGCCGGCGATGCCGCCCGGCATCGTCGGCGTCAACCCGGGGCCGATGATGGCCGCAGCGGACCGCATCACGATCGAGATCACCGGCAAGGGCGGGCACGGCGCGCACGCCTACCAGACGGTCGACCCGGTGCTGGTGGCGGCCCACATCATCACCGCGGTGCAGAGCATCGTGTCGCGCAACGTCAGGCCGATCGACAGTGCGGTCATCAGCCTGTGCGCGATGCGCGCCGGCGAACTGGGCGCGATGAGCGTGATACCCGGCAGCGCGACGTTGGTGGGCACCGTGCGCACCTTCAACCCCGCCGTGCAGTCCATGATCGAGCAACGCCTGGGCGAACTGTGCGCCGCGGTGGCGCAGGCCTTTGGCGCGACGGCCACGGTCTGCTACGAGCGCTCCTATCCGGCCACGATCAACACCGCTGCCGAGGCCGCCTTTGCCGCCGATGTGGCGCAAAGCCTGGTCGGCGCCGGGCAGGTGGTGCGCGACCTGGAGCCGAGCATGGGCGCGGAGGACTTTTCCTTCATGCTGCAGGTCAAGCCCGGCGCGTACATGCGGATCGGCCAGGGCATAGCGGGCGGCGTCGGCAGTTGTTTCCTGCACAATAGCAGGTATGACTTCAATGACGAGATCCTGCCTTTGGGGGCAGCCTTGCATGCCAGTCTGGTCGAGCAGGCAATGCCGATTGAGTGTTTGAGTGTGTAAACCTATCAACAGGAGACAAATATGAAAGTTGGAACAGTTTTGACGCCGGTCGCGATGGCGCTGGCAGGCATCAGTCTCGCGGCGTCCGCAACCACCTTGCGGGTTGCCAACCAGGGCGATGCGCTGTCGATGGATCCGCATTCGCTCAACGAATCGCTGCAGCTGACGGTGACCGGTAACGTGTTCGAAGCCTTGCTGACCCGTGGGCGCGATTACAAACTCACGCCGGGCCTGGCCACCGACTGGAAGCAGACCTCGCCCACGGTCTGG
>JBMOJJ010000135.1:0-9712 GCA_049315845.1 Rhodoferax sp. | reverse complement strand
GGAGTCGTCGTTTGATGTCACCAGCGGCGCAGCGCCAGAGCTGATTTACGACTACCACGGCTTTCCGCCGCACACCTACGAGCTGAAGTACCCAGCGCCCGGCGAGCCGCAACTGGCGACGCGCATCGCGGCTCTGTTGCGCCAGGCCGGCCTCCCGTCGAAAGTGAACACTAACCGCGGCTTCGACCATGGCATGTTCATCCCGCTGATGCTGATGTTTCCCAAGGCCGACATTCCGGTGGTGCAACTCTCACTCAACAGCAATCTGGACCCGCAAATCCATCTTCAGCTAGGTCAGGCCCTGACCACGCTGCGCGACGAAGGTGTGTTGATCGTGGGCAGCGGCATGAGCTTTCACAACATGCGCGGATACGGCGACCCGCGCTTCGGTCCGATTTCCGACGAGTTCGACCACTGGCTCACCAATGCCGTTCAGGCCGAACCGGCGCAGCGCCACCAGGCCCTGATTGATTGGGTACAAGCGCCGTCGGCGCGCCTGTCGCACCCGCCGCGCGCTGAGGAACACCTGCTGCCGCTGATGGTGGTAGCTGGCGCTGCCGGTGCCGACAAGGGCCAACGCGTGTTTTCGGATCGTGTGATGGAGACCACGCTGTCGGCGTTCAGTTTTGGCTGACCGACGGACTGGTCTTGCCTGACAGGTTTACGTCATCCACGAAGTCTGCGCCGGCCTGCTGTCAAGGTGCAACTGGCTGCTTGCTGCCGGTGTTTGTGCGAGCAGCTTGCCGCGTTTGAATACCTGCAGTCGGGTTGCGCGCAGGCGGATCGCTTCGACCGGATCGCGTGCCTGCAACAGCACGAAATCTGCGTTGCAACCGGCCGACAGTCCATAGCCCTGCAAGCCCAGAATCCGCGCCGGATTCACGGTGACGGCGTCAAAGCACTGGCGCATCGCGGCCTGGCTGGTCATCTGCGCCACGTGCAGACCCATCTGCGCCACTTCGAGCATGTCGCCCGACCCCATGCTGTACCAGGGGTCCATCACGCAATCGTGACCGAAACCGACGTTGATGCCGGCGGCCAGCAGCTCCGGCACGCGCGTCATGCCACGGCGTTTCGGGTACGTGTCGTGCCGACCCTGCAGCGTGATGTTGATCAGCGGATTGGCCACCACCTGCAACTGGGCCTCGGCCATCAGCGGTATCAATTTGGACACGTAGTAGTTGTCCATGCTGTGCATCGAGGTCAGGTGCGAGCCGGTGACGCGTCCTTGCAGGCCCAGCCGTTGTGTCTCGAAAGCCAGTGTCTCGACGTGACGCGACAGCGGGTCGTCGGACTCGTCGCAGTGCATATCCACCCGCAGGCCACGCTCGGCTGCCAGTTCGCAAAGCCGCCGCACGCTCAGCGCGCCGTCGACCATGGTCCGCTCGAAATGCGGGATACCACCGACCACATCCACGCCCCTGTCGAGTGCGCGCTTCAGGTTGTCCATGTGCTGCTCGGGGCCTTGTGCGCCGCGCAGCACACCGTCCTGCGGGAAGGCCACCAATTGCAGGTCGATGTAAGGCGCGACGCGGCGCTTGACTTCCAGCAGCGCCTCAACCGCAAGCAGGCGCGGGTCGCAGACATCGACGTGGCTGCGTATTGCGAGCAGCCCTTTGGCCACCGCCCAGTCGCAGTAGGTGAGCGCGCGCTCGATCAGCGCTTCCTGGGTCAGCAAGGGCTTCAGCTCGCCCCACAGCGCGATGCCTTCGAGCAGCGTGCCGGACTGGTTCACGCGCGGCAGGCCGTAACTCAGCGTCGCGTCCATATGGAAATGGGGGTCGACAAAGGGTGGGCTCAGAAGCAGGCCCTGCGCATCGACCACCTGATGGGCGGGCGCAGCCAGCGCCTGGCTCACCTCCACGATGCGGCCATCCTGCACGGCAACCGACATCTGCTGACGTCCATCAGGCAGCGTGGCGTTCTGGATCAGAAGATCAAGCATTCAACGTTCCCCTTTTCGATACGGTTTCATCAGCGCTTGCGGGTAGCTGGCTTTGCGCGCCACAAGAATCAGCGCCACGATCGACAGCAGATAGGGCAGCATCAGGTACATCTGGTAGGGCAGCACAGCCGCGCCGGACTGCTGCAGGCGAAGCTGCAGCGCGTCGAAAAAAGCAAACAGCAGCGCGCCAAGCAGCGCCTTGCCCGGGCGCCATGAGGCAAACACGACCAGCGCCACGCAGATCCAGCCGCGTCCGTTGACCATGTTGAAGAAAAACGCATTGAAGGCCGCCAGCGTGAGGAAAGAACCGGCGATACCCATCAGCGCCGAGCCGGCCACGATCGCGGCCGTGCGCACGGCCGCGACCGAGACACCCTGACCCTCGGCCGCTTGCGGGTTCTCGCCCACCATCCGCAGCGCCAGACCGATCGGTGTGCGGTACAGGATGTAGCTGATCAGCGGAACCAGCACCAGGGCCAGCAGGGTCAGCAGCGTTTGCTGCTCCAGGATCGGCAGACCGAGCCAGTCCATCTCGCCAAAGGGCGTGATCGTGGGTGGGGTCGTGACCTTCGGGAAACTGACGCGATAGCCGTAGTAGCTGAGCGAGGTGGCGAGCAGCGTGATTCCCAGGCCGGAGACATGCTGCGACAGCGCCAGAGCGACCGTCAGAAAGGCGTGCAGCAAGCCGAATGCGGCGCCGGTCAGCGCCGCCACCAGCACGCCCAGCCAGAGCGGCGCACCCAGGAAAACGGCCAGCCAGCCGCTGAACGCGCCGGCCACCATGATGCCCTCGATCCCCAGATTCAGCACGCCGGCGCGCTCGCACAGCAGCACCCCCAGCGTGCCCAGGATCAGCGGCGTGGCAATGCGCAGCACCGCGACCCAGAAGGCCTGGTTGGCGAGAATGTCGAAGAGTTCCATGGATTCAGTCGGCGCCGGACCGCCCGAAGGCGACTACGGCCCCCACGGGGGGCGGCGCAGCACATGAAGTGACAGGCGTGGGGGTCACTTCCACCTCACACGGTACTGCGTCAGCAGCGTCGCGACCAGCACCGAGATCAGCGACGCGGCAACGATCACGTCGGCGATATACGTGGGCACGCCGATCGCGCGGCTCATGCTGTCGGCACCGACCAGCACGCCGGCGACAAACACACTGGCAGCGATTACTCCCAGCGGGTGCAGCGCGGCCAGCATCGCAATCACGATGCCCGAGTAACCATAGCCGGGCGACATGTCCAGCGTCAGGTAGCTGGTGCGCCCGGCCACTTCGATCGCACCGGCCAGGCCCGCCAGGGCGCCCGACAGCATCGCCACCAGCACCACCGTGCGCGTGACCGGGACACCGGCAAAAGCGGCGGCGCGCGCGTTGGCGCCGACCGCGCGAAGATCAAAACCCAGCACCGTGTACTTCATCAACGCCCACAGACCGACCGCCAGCGCCAGCCCCCACAGCAGGCCGCTGTGCACGCGCGTCTGCGCAATCAGCTTGGAGAGCTCGAGCTCTCCCATCAGCGCCACGCTCTGCGGCCAGCCCATCGCGGTCGGGTCTTTCATCGGGCCGTCGAGCATCAGCGACACCAGCAAAAGCACAATGAAGTTCAGCAACAGCGTGGTGACGACTTCGTCCACGCCCAGCTTCGCCTTCAGCAGTGCCGGCCCCAGCAGCAGCAGCGCGCCGGCCAGTGCGGCAGCCAGCATCATCAGCAGGAAGAGCAGCGCAGGCGGCAGCGCAAACCCGGTGCCGCCATGCAGCCCGCCCACTGCGATGGCCGCCAGCGCACCGACATAGAGCTGGCCCTCGGCACCGATGTTGAACAGGCGCGCCTTGAAGGCCACGGTGGCCGCCAGTCCGGTCAGCATCAGCGGAATGGCGCGCGTCAGCGTCTCGCTCAGCGCGAAAACCGATCCGAATCCGCCTTGCAGCAGCAGGCCATAGGTCCGACCCACCGGGGCACCCGCCCACAGCACCAACAGCGAGCTGACCAGCAAGGTGAACAGAATCGCCCCTATCGGCGCCAGCAGCAGCGCAGCGGTCGAGTTCCGGGTGCGTTTTGCCAGCCTCATTGCCAGGCCCCCAGCTCCGCACCCGCCATCGCCAGTCCTATGCTTTCACGCGTCCAGTCGAGCGCGGCCCGGGCCGGCGTCAGGTGACCGCCATGTATCACGGCAACCCGGTCGCCGAGCGTCAGCACTTCATCCAGATCATCCGATATCAGCAGCACCGCCGCGCCGGCATCGCGCGCCGCGATCAGCTGCTGCTGCACATAGGCGACGGCGCCGATGTCCAGCCCCCAGGTCGGCTGATGCGCCACGATCAGCACCGGCGTGCTGCCGGTCTTGCCGTCGGGCCGGCTATCGGGGTGCAACAGCGCGCGCCCCAGGATCAGTTTCTGCATATTGCCGCCGGACAGTGCGCGCGCCGCCGTCGAGGCGCCGCCGCCGCGCACATCGAATGCCGCCATCACGCGTTGCGCATAGGCTTGGGCATTGGTCCGGCGGACCCAGCCGAAGCGCGAAAAATGACAGCTGTGCAAGCGCTCCGAGGCGGCGTTCTCCCAGATCGGAAGATCGCCCACCACGCCCACATTGTGGCGGTCTTCCGGAATGCGCGCCACGCCCAGCGCCACCAGCCTGGCCGGCTCCGCCGGCAGCGTCCGGCCCAGAAATTCGATCTGGCCGGCGCTGGTATGCCGCGTGCCGCACAGCAGATCCGCCAGCGTCCCTTGCCCGTTGCCTGAGACACCGGCGATGGCGACGATCTCGCCGCTGTGCAGAGTCAGGGACAGGTCCTGCAGCCGCTCGCGCCCGCCGCCAGCGCTGATCTGGTGCAGTGTGCACACTGCCTTGCCGACCGCGCCAGCAGGGCGGCGCTGTGGCGACTCGATCGCATGGCCCACCATCCACAGCGCCAGCTGCGCCTGGGTCGTCTGCTGCGCGGCAGCTTCGGCCACCAGCTTGCCGCTGCGCAACACCGCAATGCGATCCGAAACGCGCAGCACCTCGGTCAGCTTGTGGCTGATGAAAATGATCGCCAGGCCCTGCGCGACCATCTGCGCCAGAACCGCGAACAGCGCCTCGCTTTCAACCGGCGTCAGCACCGCCGTAGGCTCGTCCAGAATCAGGATGCGGGCGCCCCGGTACAGCGCCTTGAGAATTTCAACCCGCTGGCGCTCGCCGACCGACAACCGGCCGACCTTGGCCAGGCAGTCAACGCCCAGTCCAAATTTCCGGGCGACCGCCATCAGCCTGGCGCGCGCCGCGCGCTGCCGGGTGAACGGCTGCCACAGCGGCTCCGAGCCCATCATCACGTTATCGAGCACACTGAGGTTGTCGGCCAGCGTGAAATGCTGGTGCACCATGCCGATGCCGGCGGCCAGTGCCGCCTTCGGGTCGCCCGGCGCAAGAGGTTTGCCGAAAACCTCGATCGTCCCGGCATCCGCCGTGTAGTGCCCGAACAGAATGGATACCAGCGTCGACTTGCCGGCGCCGTTCTCGCCCAGCAGCGCCAGCACCTCGCCGCTTTTCAGTTCAAGCGAAATGTCGTCGTTGGCCACCAGCGAGCCAAAGCGCTTGCTGATGCGGGAGAGTTTGAGGACAGTGTCTGTCATGCGCGGCGCATGATTTTCAGCGTCACTTCCAGGCCGCCAAAAACGCCAGCAGCACCTTCTCCGCGTTCTCGGCGGCGATGTTCATGAAAGTGCTGATTTCGTTCTCCCCGCCGCCACCGCCGGCGAGGTCGCTCAGGCTGCGAAAGGCGATGTAGGGAACGCCGTTGCTGTACGCAACCATGGCCGTGGCTGCCGTTTCCATGTCAAGCACATTGGCGTCGAAAGTCCTGAAGGTGTACTCGCGAAAAGCCGCGTTGTCGACGAAGGCCTGGCCCGAGACGCCATTGCCGCCGATGACCAGCTTGGGCTTCAGGGTCAGACATTTCTTTGCAACGTCACAGTCCGCCAGCGCGGTGCCCTGGATGCCGCGTGCAATCGACAGCAACTGCGGATCGGCGTCGAACCAGAATTTCTTTTCTTCGCCGCTGTGTCCGGCCGACCGGACAGCGATCGGGCGCGGATGCAGCATGCCGAAGTTGGGCAGCTTCGCATCGTCCATCCACAGCGGCTGCGCAAATTTGCCCGGCGCTGTTTCCCGCGCCATCAACACCTCGAGGTACTGACCCCAGCGCTGCGCCACCACCACATCGCCGATATTCAGGGCCGGGTTGACCCCGCCCGCGATGCCGCTGAACACCAGGTGCGTGATCTTGAACCGGTCCAGCGCGAGTTGGGTATTCATGGCCGTGTTGGTCATGCTGATGCCGGAGAGAAACAACACCACCGGCTTGCCCAGCAGCACGCCGGTGCTGAAAGTCACGCCGTTGACCCGGTGCTGCTGCGTCTGTTCGAGCTTGCCCAGCAACAGCGCCATTTCCTGCGGGAATGCCGAAAGGATGGCCACACGCGGCACGCTGTCAAGGGTCGGGCTGGCCTGGGCGCTCGGCCCCGGCAGGCCGGTCAAACCGGCCCAAAGGACCAGGCAGCCAAGTAGCAGGCGGTGCAGGCCGTTTGGCATATCGAGACCTATTTGGCGCTCGACTTGGGCTGGCTGTCGTCAACCTTGACGCTGAAGGAGCCGTCCAGAATAGCCTTCTCCCGGGCCTTCATCCTGGTCACGATCTCGGCCGGCACCTTTTTCTCGAAGGTGCCCAGCGGCGCCAGCGAAGAACCCTTGTGCTTCATCATCGAATAAGGGCCATAGTCCTCGGCCGCGAACTTGCCTTCCTTCACCAGCTTGATCGCTCGGTCGATGCTGGGCTCCATGTGCCACAGCGCAGACGCCACCACGGTGTCGGGATACTGCGCCTGAGTATTGATCACGTTGCCGATCGCGAGCTTGCCCTTTTCCTTGGCCGCGTCGCTGACGCCAAAGCGCTCGGCGTACATCACGTCGGCGCCCTTGTCGATCATCGCAAAAGCGGCTTCCTTGGCCTTGGGCGGATCAAACCAGCTGTTGATGAAGCTGACGCTGAACTCCACCTTGGGGTTGACCTCTTTGGCGCCGGCCATGAAAGCGTTCATCAGGCGGTTGACTTCCGGAATCGGGAAGCCGCCGACCATGCCGATCTTGTTGCTCTTGGTGACGCCACCGGCGATCATGCCCGACAGGTAGGCGGGCTCCTGGATGTAGTTGTCAAAGACGCTGAAGTTGGGCGCCTGCGGCTTGCCGCTGGAGCCCATCAGGAACGAAACCTTGGGGAAGTCCTTGGCGACCTTGCGCGCCGCGGCCTCGACCGCAAAGGCTTCGCCGACGATCAGCACGCTGCCGGCGGTCGCGTACTCGCGCATCACGCGCTCGTAGTCGGCATTGGAGACATTCTCGCTCGCCTTGTATTCGATGTCGCCGCGCGCCTCGGCCGCCTTCAGTGCCTGGTGCAGGCGCCCGGCCCACTGCTGTTCAAACGGCACGGTGTAAATGCCGGCGACCTTGGGTTTGGCCTGGGCCAGCGTGAGGCCGGGGCTCAGGGCGACCAGCGCAGTGGCGAGAACAAGGGCTTGGCGGCGCGTGATGAACTTCTTCGACATGGTTTCTCCAGATTAATGACATGACGGAACAACAGCTGCCAGCGTTTTGCTTCAAGCGCTGGCCAGCGTCTATTTTGGCACCAGATAGCCAGCAGCTTGCGTGCCAGCCGATCTGCGTTCAATGAATCCATATCGCCCTCAAAGCTGATCAATCCGGGGCTGGGGTCGCAACCGGCCATCCGCCGGAGAAGTCGATGATCGCTCCGGTCATGAAGGTGCCCTGCATGGTCGCCAGATAGGCAATGAGTTCGCCTATCTCCTCGGGCTCCGCCAGACGTCCAGCTGGCACCGTCTGCTTGATGTACGCACGGCCAGCAGCGTTATCCACGAAACGTGCTTTGGGATAGTAGGTCTCGCTGTACAGGTAATTCGGCGCGATGGCGTTGACCGGGATGTTGTGAGGCGCGAGTTCTATGCTCAGCGACTTGACAAGCGCATTGGCCCCGGCGCGCGCTATGTCCGGAATGGAGCCGCCGCGCAAGGGTAGCCGGTTGCGATTTGATGAAATAAAGACCATGCGGGCCTTCGCCTGGGCTTTCAGCCGTGGAATGGCGGCTCTTGCCATCCCAAACGGAAACACGACCAGGCGATCCAGGGTGGATTGAAGGCTTTCGATCTCGGCATCCTCGACAGGTCCGTGGATCGGTCGATACGCATCGTTGCTCACCAATACGTCCAGGCGACGGCTCACGGCCCAGGCGGATTCGACAATCTGTGCCGGAGACTGATCCGGGAGTACAACGACTTCTGGGTGGGCGCTCCGATAGTTCTCCTGCGCTGCGGAAGTAGTGAACGCAACGTCGTGCACCACCACTTGAAATCCAGCCTTCAGAAGGGAATCGACCGCAGGAGGGCCGGCGAATGCGAGCGCATTGGTGATGAGGGCAACAGGCTGGGTCATTTGAAGTCTCCGGTATCCCGGGTCCACCATTCGATCTGAACCAGCAAACGCCGCCGCGCCATCAAGTCAGCGCGCAGACCCATCACGGCATCAGTATCCGCTGCGGGGGAAACAACTTTCTTAACCATGGGTCAAGCTCCGATCACATCAAACTCAAAGTTGCATTACAGAACCAACACTGTAGTTGGCAATCGCCTCTGCCGCCAGCGGGTCGAGTTTGCCAGTGTATTGGGTGAAACTTGTTGCCACGCTGACGTGGACACAACGGCCGGGTTGCCTCTGCGGCATTCGTAAATCGATAAAGACCCAGACTCAGGCTGCCACGGAGTGCGCCTGAAGGCTGACCTGAAGCTTCTCGCGCACCGCCATAAAAATGGCTGCCAGGTTGTCCATGCTGGGGTTGCCCGTAGCCGACAACATCCGGTGCAAACTCTTGCTCGGTTTTTCCGTCAGTGCTGCCAGTTGCTCGAAGCCGATGGTGGCGTTGACCAGGTCACGCAGAATCAGGCGGGCTGTTTCTGGCGAGCCGTTAAGAAACAGAGTCGCAGCCTCGTCCAGCAGCGCCTGCGCAAAGGAGGGGTCGCTCTGCACACGCTGGATCACGGTTTCTTTGAAATTTCTGGTCAGTGCCATTGTTACTACCCTTTGTGCTTGCCGGCTGGCTTTGTGCTCATTACTTTTCGGCGGGCCTTGTATTCGGCCAGCAATACCTTGGCTTTGTCGATGCCACGTTGCTGGTCGCGCTTGGTACCGCCTCCGAACAGAACGATGAGGGTGTCGCCGTCTTTGGCAAGGTAAATCCTGTAGCCTGGACCCTAGTCAATGACGTATTCGCCCAATCCATCAAACCACTGCTTGTATGGGCTTGATGCGTCCTCTCGGAGGTACTCTTCGACTTTGATCGCCATGGTTAATGGCGACACAAACGTTACCAATAGCACTCAGATCACTTACGTGCCTGCACGCTCCAGCACGGCATGCAGCAACACATTCGCACCGGCCGTGATGTGCTCGGGCGTGGCGCTCCTGGGTCGCTTCTTCAAATTCACCAAAGTTGGACGAATCAAAATTCGTCAAGCGGAAACACCGGATGCTTTACTCTGGCAAACGGGAACAAGCGGTAGTCGGAACTGGTGACACCCGGACTGTCGCACTCGATTAGCGCCTGGGCGAGTGGCTCAAAAACAGGCCGGCAGTACATGCGGGACTTCAACAGCAGGAAACGGTGCACGCGAGGATTCAGTCCAACGCAATCGAAAACACCCAGATCCCAGGGTTCATGAGGAC
>JBMOJJ010000491.1:0-2189 GCA_049315845.1 Rhodoferax sp. | reverse complement strand
TGTCAGTACAACTGGTGCCTCTGCAGCAACCCAGTGCCCTGTGGGTTACTTCAGCAATAGCACGGGAAGGTCTGCCTGCACCCCAGCGCCAGCAGGGTCATACGTGAGCACCACCGGAGCCACGTCTTCAACTGCCTGCACTGCAGGTAGCTTTAGCTCGACGACAGGCGCTTCTGCCTGCCAAACGGCACCTGCTGGAACCTATGCACCCGCAGGCTCAAGTTCTGCCGTTTCCTGCGCGGCAGGCACCTATTCGTCAGCGACGGGTGCAAGCAGTGCCGCCACCTGCCTAGCCGCACCGGTTGGCTCCTATGTCGCGTCTGCAGGCGCCTCTGCCGCAACGCAGTGCCCCGTGGGCTACTTCAGCAGCAGCACCGGAAGTTCTGCCTGCACCCCAGCCCCCGCTGGCAAGTATGTTGGTGTCACAGGAGCTTCTTCAGCTGCTGACAGCCTTGCAGGGACCTTTAGCTCGACGACAGGCGCGTCTTCCTGCCAAACGGCGCCGGCTGGAACCTATGCGCCCGCAGCGTCCGGAATGTGTCAATGACTTTGCTACACCTTGCGTCATGAATTTACGGTGCAGTGTTGTGCTGGGTCAGGTGGCTTCCTTGATTCCGGTGGAGGGTTGATCCAGGCCGCAGTAGGCATGGGCTTTAGGCAGGGGCGGATACCCTTGAACCGGTTAGGTGTGGCATGGAACGCCGCATCCAGTGTCGCTTGTCGAACTTCCCGTATGGCCTGCGCTTGCCCATAGTGCACGCTGTGGGGTGTCATGTGACCGATGCCTGAATGGCAGTGCTGGGCGTTGTACCAAGCAAAGAATGTCTGGCAATGGCTTCTGGCGTCTTCGATGCTGCCAAAGCGCTCTGGGAAGTCGGGGCGGTACTTCATGGTTTTGAACTGCGACTCCGAATACGGATTGTCATCCGAGGTGTAGGGACGGCTGTGGCTCTTGGCCACGTCCAGTTCGACCAACAAACTGGCCACTGGCTTGGAGCGCATGGAGGTGCCGCGATCAGCATGCAGCGTGAGCATGCCCGGCAACACATCATGACGTGCCACAGTATCGGCAATCAGTTGCTCGGCCAGCTGGGCACTCTCGCGCGGCGCAATCAGCCAGCCCACCACGTAGCGGCTGAAGATGTCCAGGATGACGTACAGATGAAAGCAAGTCCATTTGGCGGGGCCTTTGAGCTTGGTGATGTCCCACGACCAGACCTGATTGGGCGCGAGCGCCAGCAACTCAGGCTTGGCATAGGCCGGGTGGTTGCGTTGGCGACGACGCTCGGCGCTGCTGGCGTTGGCCGCCAGCAAGCGATACATGGTGCGCACCGACCCCAGGTAAATGCCTTCATCCAGCAGTGTGGCGTGCACGGACACTGGTGCGGTGTCACAGAAGCGTTCGCTGCACAGGGCCTGCAGCATCAAGGCACACTCAACTGAGCTCAAGGCCAACGGTGAGCGTGGACGAACGGGCTTTGGCACAGGTGGGGGTCCCACAAAGGCTGTGCGGTGCGCGTGCGCCTGGTGTCGGACAGGAGCGCCACGCCACAGGCCCATGGCCCGGCATGCCCCAGCACTGCCAAGCGCGGGGGTGAGTTCGAGCGTGCCGGCCATCAAGGACTGGCGAACTTCGCGGCGGGTTCGAGTTGCTCCAACAACGCAGCAACTTTTTTTTGGACTTCGATGACCAGTTGCGCATTGCTCAGTTGCACGCGGAGTTTGTCGCGCTCGCGGGTGATGGCGGCCAATTGCTTGAGCTCCTCACGGCCAGGGGCGGCGCTGGGGCCACGCTTCTTGGACTGCATGCCTGTCAACTCACCAGCCGCGAATTGGCGTCGCCATGCAGTCAATCCAGAGGAATACACACCTTCGCGGCGCAGCAAAGCGCCAATCTCGCCGGGCTTGGTGCACGCAGCAGCGGCAAGCACAATGCGGCGCTTGTCTGCATTGGAAAAACTGCGGCGTTTGGCAACCGCGACAACTTCGCTGTCCACGTTGGGCAGCGGGGGCCGGGTCGAACCAGGCGCATCTTCAGTCGCCCTTCGGGCTCCTTGCGATGTGCCTGGTTCGACGGAAACGACGGCTGCAAGCATGGGCGCCTTGGGTTGCTTGTTGATCTTCATACCTACCTTTTTGCTCTCTAAACTTTTAGGGGTAGGTGTAGCAGTTCATTCTGGCACGGGGGG
>JBMOJJ010000490.1:0-2190 GCA_049315845.1 Rhodoferax sp. | reverse complement strand
GTGGTTGTCGCGAATCGTCTCAAGCGAAAACTTGATGTCTTCGGCCGTGATCGGCTTGCCGTCGTGAAAGATGGCGTCCTTGCGCAGATGCAGCGTCACGCTACGGAAGTCGCTCGACATTTCCCAGCGTTCGGCCAGATAGGGCTGCGGTTTCCAGTTGGCGTCCATGCGCAGCGGGGAGGCAAAAAGCTGGGAGCCTGGAATCATGGTGGCGAGCCCGCTTTGCACGGCCGGGTTGAGGTGGCGCGCCCTTTGCGTGCTGCCGAGCACGAGCACACCTCCTTTGGCGGCCTGCGCCAACAGTGGCAACGGCAGGCCCAGCAAGGACCCGGTCGAAGCGGCAAGGGAGGCCTGTATCAACTGGCGGCGTGAGATGGAAGGCATGGGTGGTTCTCCTGTACTTACAAAAAATGGTTTCAACGGAATTCAATAGGAGGGTGGCGTCACCACCCACAACACAACTGCGGGTATGCGTCCCGGGTTGTAGCAACAATGCGGCCCCTGGCGTTTGAAGGCAAAGCTGTCGCCGGCCTTGAGCGTCAGTGTGCGCCCTTCGACCGAAAGCTGCAAGGTGCCGCGCAGCAACACGCCGGCTTCGTCGCCACGGCGCTCGCGGTCACGGTCGCCCGTGCTGGCACCCGGCGCAAAAGTGCTTTCCATCAGCAGCAACTGGTTGCCGAAGGTCGGTGTCAACAATTCCTCATGCACGCCGGAGCCATAGAAATCGAGCACGCGGCGATGGCGCTTGCGCACCACGATGCCCAGTTCATCGGGGTCGGGCGGCGCGCCGTCGGCGAAGAACCACGACAGTTGCACACCAAGCGCCTGGGCGATGGCGTCGAGCGCCGAAATGCTCACCGGGGACATGCTGCGCTCGATCTGGCTGAGCCAACCCAGCGAGCGGTCGATGCGTTTGGCCAAGTCGATCAAGGTAATGCCTTTGGCTTTGCGCAGATCGCGGATCTGGCGCCCCAACACGCCGCCCTTGCCAGACAGGCGTGTCGCCACCTCTGCCTGGCTGGCGCGCGCCGTGGCTGCGGCAGGGGTCTGAACTGATTTTTTCATGGATGGATTCCTGCGCCGGGACCCTGCCGCAGCGCCGCCGCGCCCCAGCGTGCCATTTGCAGGCCGATGTCGCAGACGTCGCTACTGGCGCTGCAAGCCCCAGCCAGCGGCCGGTAACGCGGCGCGGCTGTGCGTGGCTGGCGCACGCCAAGCGTGCCCGCTGCAGCGATGCGGCCCGCGTCATCGCTGGCCAGCGGCTGCGCCAGCATATGCGGCTCGCCTTCAAAAACGGTGCCGGCAATGCGCACGTCCTTCAGGCGCTGCGCGCCCAATTCAAACGGGTCGTCCAGCAGGGCGCAAAAGTCGGCGCGCTTGCCGGCGGCGATGGAACCGATCTGGTCCTCCATGCGCAGTGCCCAGGCTGCGTCGATGGTGACGCCGCGCAGCGCCTGCATCAGGCTGATGCGCTCCTCGGGCGCCATGAGCTTGCCTTCGAGCGTGGTGCGCGCGCAAGCGCACCAGGCCAATAGCAAGGGCTGTGGCGGCGCCATCATGAAGTCGGAGTGGAATGAGAGCTTGATCCCGGCCTTGAGCAACGAGCCGCAGCGCGTGATCTGCGAAGCCCGCTCTGGCCCGAGGCCGAAACGCGCGTATTCGTCCCCCAGTGCGTACAGGTAATAGGGGTTCACGCTGGCGTGCGCACCCAGGGTCGCGATGCGGGCCGTTTGCGCGCTCGAATGAAAACCCACGTGGTGCATGAAAAAGCGGTGGTCAAAGCGCGGCTGCTCTTGTTGCGCCGCCGTCAGCGCGGACAGCACTGAATCCATACCGCCATCACCGTTGACGTGGACATGAATCTGCCAGCCCGCCTTCCAGAAGGTGCGCACACCCTGCGCCAGCACCTCGGGCGACATCAGCCACTCACCGTGGTGACCGTCGATATAGCCGGGAGGCTTCATCTGCATCAGCTGCGAGAACATGGCGCCGTCGGCAAACAGCTTGACGGCCTTCGAAAACCAGATTTTTTCACTGGTGCGTTCAAACAGGGGTTGCATGGCTTTGAGACCGGCCTCAAAATCAATCGGCTGTTCGGGTGGCCCCATGTCGGCGCCAGCGGCGCGATTGGAAAAACCCCGCGCGTCAAAGACATTGACCACACGCAGCGGCGCAGCGCCCAGCTTCTGC
>JBMOJJ010000489.1:0-2195 GCA_049315845.1 Rhodoferax sp. | reverse complement strand
AGCGCGCGCGCCGCTCCAGGTCGTCCAGATCGATGTGGTTGCGCATGTACTGCTGGCTGCCGTCGACAAAGGGCTGGTGGTCCCAGGATTTGAGTTTGCCCTTGGTCAGCGCGCTGTAAACCAGGCGGCGGCGGCGCTGGCTGTTGAGTACCTGCTGGTGCAGCGCGGGCAGATCCCAGCGCTGGGCGGCTTCGGCCAGAAACGCCTGCAGCGTGTCCTGGTGTGCCGCCTCACCAGCCAGGTTGCGCATTTCTGCGGGATCGTCTGCCAAGTTGAACAGCATGCAGATGTCGTCCTGCGAATAGATGAATTTCCAGGCTCCGCGGCGAATCATCACCAGCGCGGTCTTGCTGCCCTCGGCCATGTATTCGCCAATCACCTCGTCATGGCCGCCCTGTCCCTGCAGGTGCGGCATCAGCGAACGGCCGTCCAGCGGCAGCAGCGGGTCCACCGCGCTGCCGGCCATTGCCACAAAGGTGGGCAGCAGGTCGATGGTGGAGACGCTGCCGGCCACGCGGCCGGGCTTGAAGCGCACCGGGGCATGCACGATCATGGGCACGCGTGCCGCCATCTCGAACCAGTGCATCTTGTACCAAAGGCCGCGCTCGCCCAGCATGTCGCCATGGTCGCCGGAGAAGACGATGATGGTGTCCTCTGCCAGGCCACAGTCCTTCAATGTCTTGAGCAACTCACCAATCTTGGAATCGACATAGCTGCAGGAGCCAAAGTAGGCGCGCCGCGCCCGGCGAATCGCCTCGTCCGTCAACGGCTTGTCCCACAGGTCGATGACTTTCAGCAGGCGCTGGGAGTGCGCATCCTGCTCGGCCTGCGCGATAGGGTGCGCGGGCCTGGGAATGTCTTCTTCCCGGTACAGGTCGTAGAACTCGGCCGGAATCGTGTACGGGTCGTGCGGGTGCGTCATGGACACGGTCAGGCAGAAGGGCTGCTCCGGCGTGTTGCGCACATGGTCGTACAGGTATTGGCGCGCCTTGAACACGGTCTCTTCGTCGTGGTCGAGCTGGTTGGTGCGCACGCTGGGGCCGGCCTGCAACACGGAGGACATGTTGTGGTACCAGCTGGGCCGCACTTCGAGTTCGTCCCAGTTCACGGCCCAGCCGTAGTCAGCGGGGTAGATGTCGCTGGTCATGCGCTCCTCATAACCGTGCAACTGGTCGGGGCCGCAGAAATGCATCTTGCCGCTTAGTGCCGTGCGGTAGCCCAGGTTGCGCAGGTAGTGGGCGTAGGTGGGAATGTCCGCAGCAAAGTCGGCTGCATTGTCATAGGCGCCGATCTTGGAAGGCAACTGCCCGCTGACCAGGCTGAAGCGCGAGGGCGCGCACAGGGGGCTGGGGCAGTAGGCGGATTCAAACACCACGCCCTCGGCGGCCAGGCGGCTCAGGTGGGGCATTTTTACTGCCGACTGCGGGTTGTACATGGGCAGCATGGGGGCGGCCATCTGGTCGGCCATGATGAACAGAATGTTGGGGCGTTTGCTGGCCATGAACGGGGCTTTCAAGTGAGTTGAACGTGCAACAGCAGGCACCGCGATGCCACACCGTCATGCCCTACCCTACCGCATTCCAGAGGCTTGCTCTTGCCCGCAGGCGACACAAAACACCCGGGGTTGGTCTGAATGACCTTGCAGTTGGGGCAACTGTCGAATCCGTGTCGACTGGACTCCAACAAGGACGCCAAGCACACGCGACCTGCCAACCTTTAAGCAATTCATGTGCGCGTCATATTTTTTGACAATTCGCAACACTGTTCACCACGCCGATGAAAACAATAGTGACAAGTTGCAGAGGAATCCGTCGCGGAGCAACCACCTGGTGCGCAACGTCGTTGCGCATTCAACAATACAAACAGTGATAAGCGGTTGACCCGGATTGGAGCTTCTTTCAAGCCAGGTCATTTCATTATTTCAAGAAACAACTAAAGAGGATATTATGAAAAAACTTCATGCTTTGGGTTTGGCAATTTCCGCCGCATTGTGTGTTCCCATGGCTGCTCATGCGGTTGATGGAAAGATTACTTTCAACGGCGCGCTGACCGGACAAACCTGCACTATCTCGCCCGCTGGCGGCAGCTTTACCGCCAGCCGCTGCCGACCCCCTCCACCAACCGGCTCCATGTGGCCTTCACCCTGGGGGTGCTGGTGGCAGACAACTACCTCGCCTTGCAGGCCGGTGATGCCC
>JBMOJJ010000488.1:0-2203 GCA_049315845.1 Rhodoferax sp. | reverse complement strand
AGGGCAGCCCAACGTTTGAAACGCGCATCGGCATGTCACATAACACCATGAAGCCAGTCGAGTTGGTGGAGCGTGCTGTTCGCAACTCAAGCAAACCAGGCAACTCGGTGCTGGATTCCTTTGGCGGTTCCGGCACAACGCTGATCGCCGCAGAGAAGTCCGGCCGCAAAGCCTACTTAATGGAACTCGATCCAAAGTACGTTGATGTGATCGTGCGCCGCTGGCAGGATTGGACCGGAAAGAAGGCCACCCGGGAGGTCGATGGAGCGGCATTCGACGCTTTGGTCTCAGAACCGGGTGGTCTTGAAAACCGAGAAGCCGTTGGGAGTGTGTCTCACGAAACGTAGCCATTTACCGTTTCCGCTTCGCTCGGCGGTGACCCAGAGGTCGTTGGTACCAGAGATGCGGATTTCTTGGCCTGGTTCGAGGCGGTTGATGCGTTGGTCTTGAGTGCTTGTCATTTGAATTTCCCGTTGGAATGTTGCGATGCCTCTAGTAACGCTCTCATTCACTGAAAAGCCAAGTTGTTCTTGGCGTCTTATCAATCATTAGTTTGATGACCCTAGAGTGGCAACATAGCGACCGTAATCTGAACCCTCCGGGTTGACGTAAAGGTAGGGGCGACCCGGTGCTGTGACCTCGACGCAGAGATAGCCGTCGCCCACGCCGCCGCCTTTACCGCTGAGCCAATCGCGTGATTGCAGCAAGGAACTGGCGAAGGCATCGAATTCGAGTGGTGTGAGTTCGCGCGTTTCGGTGACAAAGACCTTCTTTTGTCCGGTGCCACCTACTTCGCTGAGGTCGATTGGTTTGCGGGCAAAGGGCAGGCGCACACTCAACTCCTCAACGGCAATGGTCTGTGCGCCCCACTGCAAAGTGCGAGGGGTGCGTTCGATGGTGATGGTCATGGTGCTCATGGTGATTTTCCAAATTTGGCGTCGTCAATCACGACATCTGTATGAACGCTTCACTTCGCGCTGAAGTCAAGCAATTCAAGAAGAATATTTGCGCGAAGAATTTCTGTCAATTCAAGGTGGCTCGGTAAAGCCCATGTGCGCTACTTAAAGAACAATCCGGCTCATGGTGTTGCCGGGGATGGTGAACGGCGGCTTGTGCTCGTAATCGTCCGGGCGCTCCTCGTAGTCGGTCTGGATCGCCTTGAGGACGGCTCTGAGATAGCGCTCTGGCCCCTTGTAGTGCTTCGTTGTTTCCAGCTTCCGTGCGGCGTCGTTGACCACAATGTTGACCCCGGTGGGGTAGGTGTCGCAAAGCTCGCACCAGACCGCGCTGCCGTATTGCTCGACAAATGC
This sequence comes from Rhodoferax sp., assembly GCA_049315845.1. GTDB lineage: Bacteria > Pseudomonadota > Gammaproteobacteria > Burkholderiales > Burkholderiaceae_C > Rhodoferax. The sequence continues at coordinate 893 of JBMOJJ010000488.1, read as the reverse complement.
CTGGGCGCCACCGAACACCTTGGGTGTGGCCTGCGGGTAGTGCATCTTCTGAGGCTCGTACTCGGTGTTGAAGAACACGCTCGGGACCTGCTTGCCATTGGGAAGCACAAGGTGGTGCTCACCGTTGCGAAAGATGATCTTGGTGTAAGTAACCTTGTCACCGACTGCGATGTTCACCCCTGTCGGACTGAGAATGGCGGGCACGCTGCTGGTGCATACCGCGGTCTTGAGAAGTTTGGTTTTCATGGTTGGGTTGGGGTCAGTTCAAGGTGGCCCGGTAGAGCTTTTGCAAGACCACAACAAGGTCATCGTCGAATTTGAAATCGTGGCCTTCGCGCAAACCGGCCTGCTCAAGAATCCGCCAGCGCTGGCCATCGGTCTGCGCCTTTTGCACTTCTTCATTCAAGTGCTGCAGATAGAGATCTTCATCAACCGTCAGAGGCCGAGGTTGTTCGCGTAGCGACCGAAGAATCGTGATGAGGTTCATGGCTCTTTCTCCTCTCAGTTGGTGATGCGGTAGATGCGTTCTGCACCGGCGTTCTTAGTTGACGTGATGGTCAAGCCGAGCTTCTTCTTGAAGGCACCGGCCAATGTCCCCCGCACGGTGTGCGCCTGCCAATCGGTCGCCTCGCAGATCTGTTTGATGGTGGCGCCCTCGGCGCGCGTGAGCATGGCAATCACCATGGCCTGCTTGCTGTCGGCTCGAGTGCGCACTGTCTTAGGCAACGACTGCTGTGCTGGCGCTGACTCGCTGGCAACAGGGTCTTGCGCCCATGTGGCCTCAGCCTGCGCCACGGTGGCCTCCAGTTCGCGGTCTGGTGCAATGACGCGGGCAACTGGTCTGTCGCAGCCCAGGGCGTCGTAGCCCTCGGCGGCAACGAACCAGTCGGTTC
>JBMOJJ010000487.1:0-2204 GCA_049315845.1 Rhodoferax sp. | reverse complement strand
AACAGCCGCATCGACGAACTACTGCCGTTGAAGCGGGATCAGAAAACGGACTGAAAGGGAAGAAGGCAACCCCGTGGTAGCGCTGAAGGCTTACGCTCAACCTGCTCGGCGAACGCTATGTCGCCGTGTATGCCAATTCTGGATAGGAGGGGTGCGGAATGACGGCTAATCAGAAACGCGGTGATAACTCACCGCTCTCGATAGTTGCGCCCAATCTCATGACTAAACCTCCTACTGTTATGTTCAACAAGGTCGATATAAAGAACGCGAAACAGGCCGTGCAGATGTTTGGGCCTGCGCAATCTGGTGTTGCTGCCGCAGTAGCGGACAGTACATCGTAGTCGGCATGCAATTCAGAGGGGAGACAAGCATGAATATCTTTGTTTGGGATGAGCATTTTGTCACCGGCCTTGATCGCGTCGACGAGCAGCACCACTTTCTGATCGATCTGATCAACAGATTCGGCGAGTCCCTGGTAGCGAGCAAGTCTATGGAAGATGCCGAGCTGGTGTCCGTTTTCGGTCAGCTCGCGGACTACGCGAAATACCACTTTTCGACCGAAGAAAGCCTGATGCGCGAGTGCGCCGTGGAGCCCCGGCATATCGATATGCATGTCCGCCACCACGAGGAATTCCTCAGTCAGGTGACATCGATGTGGATCGCCCGGACCACCCTGTCGAACCCGGTCGAGGTGCTGCACGGATTTCTTTGCGCCTGGCTGGCGTTTCACGTCCTTGGCGTAGATCAGGACATGGCGAGGCAGATCGCCATGATACGCGCCGGCAAGGCCAGTGACGAAGCTTTCGAAGTCGCGCAAACGCCACTGGACAGCAGCGTAGACGGCCTGTTGACAGCGTTGCGCAACCTGTATGCCGTGCTAACCGAGCAGAATCAGAATCTGGCATCGATCAACGTGCGCCTAGGCGAAAGCATGAAAGAGCTACGATGTCTGCACGAAGTGACGGCGCTAATCACCAGCGCTGACAAGGCCCAGCGGGATATAATGGACGAGGTGGTTCATCTGCTGCCCCAAGGCTGGTTTTACCCCGAGATAACCTGCGCCAGAATCGTTTTTCGGGGGCAGCAGTTCGCCACCGGGAATTTCAGGAAAACACCATGGAAGCTTGGTGCCGACATCTTGGTTGGGGGCATTCTTGCGGGGACGCTGGAGGTTTACTATCTGGAGCAAAGGCCGGCGCGTGACGTGGGCCCGTTTCTCCAGGAAGAAAGGGTGCTGGTCAATACGCTCGCGGCCGAGTTGGGCGCGATGGTCAAGCGCAAGGCTGCTGAGGAAGAAATTAAGCGCTATGTCACGGAACTTGAAGTTGCATTCATGAGTTCGGTCGAGATAGTGACGCACCTGGGCGAACTGCGCGACCCCTACACCGCCGGCCACCAGCGGCGCGTGGCAGAGATTGCCCTTGCCATCGGCGCCGAACTGGGATGGGACGCGCGCCGCCAGGAAGGCCTGCGCGTGGCGGGCCATCTGCACGATGTCGGTCAGTTCGCAATCCCGGTCGAAGTGGTGGGCAAACCCGGCAAACTCAGCGCCCTTATGTACGAGTTGGTGAAGGGCCACGCGCGGACCGGCTACGATGTGCTCAAGGGCGTGAAGTTCCCATGGCCGGTGGCAGAGATTGCACTGCAGCATCACGAGCGCATGGATGGCAGCGGCTATCCGCAAGGCCTCAAGGGCGAGGATATTCCGATCGAAGCGCGGATCGTAGCAGTCGCCGATGTGGTCGAGGCAATGTCCTCGCACCGGCCGTACCGGCGAGCCCTAGGCATCGACAAGGCGCTGGAGGAGATTGAGCGCGGCCGCAGCAGCCTGTACGACACGACTGTCGCCGATGCCTGCCTGCGGCTGTTCCGCGAGAAGGGCTATTCGATTCCCGAGTAGGCCGGGCATCCGTGATGAGGCCACTCAATTTGTGGCTTGATGCTCAACTGCAGCGGCCGCGAATGGCTGGCCTTCCCTTTCCTCACTGACTACTTGGGGCACAAAGGGTGAGTCCAAAAAATTCGAAACCGAACCTTCCTGGACGCTAGATCAGCATCCTTTTTATAAAATCGCCAGCGTCCGCATTGGCCGAGATGCTGTCGTTGACATGTTTCGCATTTGAATATCTTGGGGGCAGGCATTACATACCTAACCAAAGGTACCGGAGTCGAATCTTTTTGAAGGTAGTGCATCTTTGTTATGG
>JBMOJJ010000486.1:0-2208 GCA_049315845.1 Rhodoferax sp. | reverse complement strand
CCTTGTTGATCACCACCAGGTCGGCCAGTTCCATCACGCCTTTTTTGATCGCCTGCAGATCATCGCCGGCGTTGGGCAGTTGCATCAGCACAAACATGTCGGTCATGCCCTGCACCGCGGTCTCGCTCTGGCCGACGCCGACGGTCTCCACAATCACGATGTCGTAGCCGGCCGCCTCGCACACCAGCATCGCCTCGCGCGTCTTCTCGGCCACGCCGCCCAGCGTGCCGCTGCTGGGGCTGGGGCGGATGTAGGCGCACTCATGCATGGACAGTTTCTCCATGCGCGTCTTGTCGCCCAGGATGGAGCCACCCGACAGCGTCGACGAGGGGTCGATCGTCAGCACCGCCACCTTGTGCCCCTGTTCGATCAGGTACAGGCCCAGCACCTCGATGAACGTGCTCTTGCCGACGCCAGGAACGCCGCTGATGCCCAGGCGGAACGATTTGCCGCTGTGCGCCAGCAATCCGGTCAGCAACTCGTCCGCCTGCGCCCGGTGATCGGCCCGTGTCGACTCCAGCAGCGTGATCGCCTTGGCGATCGCCCGGCGCTGCGCCAGCCCGGTGCCACCGATGATCGTGTCCACCGCGCTCATGCAAAGGCCCCGTGATGCGTCGACCCTCGGTCGTCGGCAACGCTGGCCGGAACGGGCGCACGCACAGACATGGACAGTCTCAGGCCTTGAGCGACTGCTTGATCTGCGCCAGCACGTCCTTGGCGCTGGCCGGAATGGGCGTTCCCGGCCCGTAGATTCCCTTCACGCCGGCAGCGTACAGAAAGTCATAGTCCTGGCGCGGAATCACACCGCCGACAAACACGATGATGTCGTCGGCGCCCTGCTTCTTGAGTTCGGCAATGATGGCCGGAACCAGTGTCTTGTGGCCTGCCGCCAGCGTCGAGACGCCGACCGCGTGCACGTCGTTCTCGATCGCCTGGCGCGCGCATTCTTCGGGCGTCTGGAACAGTGGGCCGATGTCGACGTCGAAGCCCAGATCGGCAAATGCGGTCGCCACCACCTTGGCGCCGCGGTCGTGGCCGTCCTGGCCGAGCTTGGCGATCATCACCCGCGGGCGTCGGCCCTGGCCCTCGGCAAAGGCGTTGATCTCCTGCTTCAGATCTTCCCAGTACTTCATGCTGTCCCCCTCGCTCGAGGCCGAATCGTAAGCGGCGGCGTAAACGCCGGTCACCTTTTGCGTATCGGCGCGGTGGCGGCCATAGACCTGTTCCAGCGCATCGCTGATTTCGCCGACGGTGGCGCGCAGGCGAACCGCCTTGATCGCCAGATCCAGCAGGTTGCCGGAATTCCCCCGCGCTGCATCGGTCATGGCGGCCAGCGCGGCCTCGACCCGCACGCGGTCGCGCGCTTGCCTGATCGCCTGCAGGCGCGCGATCTGCCCGTCGCGCACCGCGACGTTGTCGATGTCGCGCGCCTCGATCGCGTCTTCGGTTGCGAGCCTGTACTTGTTGACGCCCACGATCACGTCCTGCCCGGAGTCGATGCGCGCCTGCTTGTCGGCCGCCGCCGCTTCGATCTTCAACTTGGCCCAACCGCTGTCCACCGCGCGGGTCATGCCGCCCATCGCCTCGACCTCCTCGATCAGGGTCCAGGCGGCGTCGGCCATGTCCTGCGTCAGCTTTTCCATCATGTAGGAGCCGGCCCAGGGGTCGATCACGTTGGTGATATGGGTCTCTTCTTGGATGATGAGCTGCGTGTTGCGCGCGATGCGCGAGCTGAACTCGGTCGGCAATGCAATCGCCTCGTCGAAGCTGTTGGTATGCAGCGACTGGGTGCCGCCAAACACCGCCGCCATCGCCTCGATCGTGGTGCGCACGACGTTGTTGTACGGGTCCTGTTCGGTCAGGCTCCAGCCACTGGTCTGGCAATGCGTGCGCAGCATCAGCGACTTCGGGTTCTTGGCGTCGAAGCCCTTCATGATGCGGCACCACAGCAGCCGCGCGGCGCGCATCTTGGCCACTTCCAGATAGAAGTTCATGCCGATCGCCCAGAAGAACGAAAGGCGCCCGGCGAAGTCGTCAACGTCCATGCCCTTGGCCAGCGCCGTCTTCACGTACTCCTTGCCGTCGGCCAGCGTGAAGGCGAGTTCAAGTGCCTGATTGGCGCCCGCTTCCTGCATGTGATAGCCGCTGATCGAGATCGAGTTGAACTTCGGCATGTTCTTCGCCGTGTACTCGATGATGTCGCCGATG
>JBMOJJ010000485.1:0-2208 GCA_049315845.1 Rhodoferax sp. | reverse complement strand
TTGGCCATGGCGGCCAGGCCACCGGTCAATTTGCCGATGACTTTTTCCTTGTGGCCGCGCAGTTTGTCGATGTTGACCAAGGGTGCCCCAAAGTCCACGCCCAAGTCACCCAGATGGCTGACTTCGTCCATCACGGCGGCTACGTGCAGAAGCGCTTTCGATGGGATGCAGCCCACGTTCAAACACACGCCGCCCAGCGTGGCATAGCGTTCTACGATGATGACTTTGAGGCCCAGATCGGCCGCACGAAAAGCGGCGGAGTAGCCGCCAGGGCCGCCACCAAGCACCAGCAGGTCGCAGTCCAGGTCGACGGCTCCTGCGTAACTGGCGCCTTCAGGAGCGGCGGGCGCGCTCTGAACTGCTACTACTTCGATAGCTGACTTTTCAATAGATACCTGGGCTTTAGTCTGATTTGATTCAATATTTTCCGTGGAAACCAGCCCTGCAACTTCCAGCATCAGAACGACCGAGCCCTCTTTCACCTTGTCGCCAAGCTTGACCATGACTTCCTTGACCACACCGGCGTGGCTGGAAGGGATTTCCATGGACGCCTTGTCGCTCTCCACGGTGATCAGGCTTTGCTCGGCGCGAATGGTGTCGCCCACCTTGACCATTACTTCAATAACGGTAACTTCGTCGAAGTCGCCAATGTCGGGAACTTTGATTTCAATGATTGCCATAAATACCTCTAATTGGTTGGGGTCAGAGCACATTTGCTCCGCAAAGTGGTCTGACCCGCAAAATCACAGTAGAACCCTGCGGAAATCACCCAGGATCTGCCCCAGGTACACATTGAAGCGCGCAGCAGCAGCACCGTCGATGACACGGTGGTCCCAGGTCAACGAAAGCGGCAGCATCAGGCGCGGCACGAAGGCCTTGCCGTCCCACACCGGCTCCATCTGGCTCTTGCAGACGCCCAGAATGGCGACTTCGGGCGCGTTGATGATGGGGGTGAAGTACCGGCCACCAATTCCGCCCAGGCTGGAGATGGTGAAGCTGGCACCCGACATTTCGGCCGGACTCAGCTTGCCGTCACGCGCCTTCTTGGCCAGTTCGCCCATTTCGACGCTGATCTGGAAGATGCCTTTTTTGTCAGCATCCTTGATGACCGGCACCATCAGACCATTGGGCGTATCTGCCGCAAAACCAATGTGATAGAACTGTTTGTAGATCAGCGCATCACCATCCAGTGAGCTGTTGAATTCGGGGAACTTCTTCAGCGCGGCCACGCAGGACTTGATCAGGAAGGCCAGCATCGTGACCTTGATGCCAGACTTCTCGTTCTCTTTGTTCGTCGAGACGCGGAAGGCCTCCAGGTCCGTGATGTCGGCGTCGTCGTGGTTGGTTACGGCCGGAATCATGATGGCGTTGCGCAGCAGGTTGGCGCCGCTAATCTTCTTGATGCGCGAAAGCTCCTTGCGCTCGATGGGGCCAAACTTGGCAAAGTCGACCTTGGGCCAAGGAATCAGGCCCAGGGCTGCACCGTCGCCACCAGCACCAGCCTTGTTTTGTGCAGCAGCCGCTTGTGTCTGCGCCGCGCCGCTCATCACCGAGCGGGTGAAAGCCTGCACATCAGCATCGGTGATCCGACCTTTAAGTCCACTGCCTTTGACCTCATTCAGCGGCACACCCAATTCCCGGGCAAACTTTCGCACCGATGGCGATGCATGCGGCAAACCGATAGGTGCCGTGGTGGGGTTGTGAGCTGGTACCGCAGCAGCAGGCGCGGTGGCAGGCGGAACCGATGCTACAGAAACAGAAACAGGAGCAGCTTGCGCTGCTGCGACGGGCGCTGGAGGCGGATTGGGCGCAGATGTGGCGGCAGCAGGAGCGGCAGGGGCAACCGGAGCGGAGGCTGCGCCCTCGCCTTCCAGAATCACCACCAGCGAACCTTGCTTGACCTTGTCGCCGAGCTGGACCTTGAGTTCCTTGACCACGCCGGCGTGGCTGGAGGGGATTTCCATAGAGGCCTTGTCGGATTCCACAGTGATTAGCGACTGCTCGGCCTTGACCGTGTCGCCCACTTTGACCATCAGTTCGATGACGGTCACTTCATCAAAGTCGCCGATATCGGGGACTTGAATTTCAATATTTGCCATGTTGTTCTTTCTAATCTGTTGGGGTCAGAGCACATTTGCTTCGCAAAGTGGTCTGACCCACAAGGTTTCAGGCATACAGCGGGTTGATCTTGTCGGTTTTGATGCCGTA
>JBMOJJ010000134.1:0-9861 GCA_049315845.1 Rhodoferax sp. | reverse complement strand
GATGCTGGAGAAATCCAGTGTGATCAAGCGCCCGGTGGTGCGGTGGGCTGACGGCGCTCTGTCGATCGGCTTTGACGAAACGGTCTGGCGATCGCGAATCGGCCAGGCGGGCCATCGTGATGGCGCAAGCTGCGCCTAGGGGTCGCCTAAAATCAGCGCTTAATCCTGCAACAGCAAGCAAACACCATGGCCACCATCCTCCAAAATCTACCCATCGGCCAGAAAGTCGGCATCGCCTTCTCCGGCGGTCTGGACACCAGCGCCGCACTGCACTGGATGAAGCAAAAGGGCGCGCTTCCCTATGCTTACACCGCCAACCTGGGCCAGCCCGATGAGACCGACTATGACGAAATTCCGCGCAAAGCATTGCAATACGGCGCCGAGGCGGCGCGCCTGATCGACTGCCGTAGCCAGTTGGCGGCCGAAGGCATTGCGGCCTTGCAGAGCGGAGCCTTTCACATCTCCACGGCCGGCGTCACCTACTTCAATACGACGCCGCTGGGACGTGCAGTGACCGGCACCATGCTGGTGGCTGCGATGAAGGAAGACGATGTCAACATCTGGGGCGATGGCAGCACCTTCAAGGGCAATGACATCGAGCGCTTTTACCGCTATGGACTGCTGACAAATCCGTCGCTGAAGATCTACAAGCCATGGCTCGACCAGTTGTTCATCGACGAGTTGGGTGGGCGCGCCGAGATGTCCGCTTTCATGACGAAGTCGGGCTTTGGCTACAAGATGTCTGCGGAGAAGGCCTACTCGACCGACTCCAACATGCTGGGTGCGACGCACGAGGCCAAGGACCTTGAGCAGTTGAGCAGTGGCATCAAAATAGTCAACCCGATCATGGGTGTGGCGTTCTGGAGGGATGATGTTGCCGTGGCACGCGAGGAAGTCACCGTGCGTTTTGAGGAGGGTCGCCCGGTAGCCCTGAACGGGGTAGAGTACGCCAGCCTGGTGGACCTGATCACGGACGCCAACCGCATCGGCGGCCGCCATGGCCTGGGCATGAGCGACCAGATCGAGAACCGCATCATCGAGGCCAAGAGCCGCGGCATCTACGAGGCGCCCGGGCTGGCGCTGCTGTTCATCGCCTACGAGCGGCTGGTCACCGGCATCCACAATGAGGACACGATCGAGCAATACCGTGACAACGGACGTCGCTTGGGGCGCCTGCTGTACCAGGGCCGGTGGTTCGACCCGCAGGCGATCATGCTGCGCGAGACTGCGCAACGCTGGGTGGCGCGCGCGATCACTGGCGAGGTCAGTCTTGAACTGCGCCGCGGCAACGATTACTCGATTCTGAACACCACTTCGCCCAACCTGACCTACGCGGCCGAGCGACTGAGCATGGAAAAGGTCGAAGACGCGCCCTTCTCGCCGGCGGACCGGATCGGCCAGCTGACGATGCGCAACCTCGACATCGTGGACACGCGCGCCAAGCTGGGCATTTACGCGCAGGCCGGACTACTGTCTCTGGGCGAAGGTGGTGACTTCCTCAGTTTGAACAACGACGATAAATAGACTTGCCGGCTATTTCTTCGCCAGATAAGCCGGCGCCACCGTGCACAGCGCCGCGGCGTCAATACCCAGCGCTTGCAGCCCTGGCACTTTGCCGCTGGCAACGTTGTCGATGCGCATCGAGTCAAGGTTGTCGCGACTCATCAGCGGCTCTCCTGGCAGCATCTCCATCAGGATTGCCTGGAGCCGGCCCAGCCAGTCAGGCAAAGCCAGCACCGGGCGACCCCGTCCGTCGCGGATGCCGGCCAGTCGCGCCGACAGTTGTACCAGCTCTCTTAGTGTAAAGACATCGGGGCCGCAGGCTTCGAGGACACGAGCCGGAGCGGCCGGTGCAGCGTTGTCGTCCGGGCGAAGGCTGAGCAGAACGGCGCTGGCGACATCGTCGACCCAGACCGGCTGAAAGCGCGCGCTGGCACCAGCCAGCGGCATCAACGGCAATGCCTGCTGCAGTTGGGCAAACACGTTGAGAAACTTGTCTTTGGCGCCAAAAATGACGCTGGGCCGCAGGATTGTCAACTCAAAGGCCGGTGTGCGTCCTGAATTTGCAGCCTGCATCAGGGCCGCCTCGCCCTGCCCCTTGCTGCGCAGATACATCGACGGCGCTGACAATGGCTGTTGTGCGTTCGCTCCAACGGCGCTGATATGCACCACCTGCCTGACACCAGCGGCGATGCAGGCACGCGCCAGTTCGCCTGGCAATTCGACGTGGACCATTTCGAAGGCCGCTTGCGTCCCCTGCAAGATGGCCACCAGGTTCACCACAGCGTCCTGACCGACCAGTTCCTGCGACAGGGCCGTCCGGTCATGCACGTCAACTTCCACGACGGATAGCCGCGGCAAGTGCAGCAAATGGCTGGCATTGGATTTCTGGCGTGTCGCTACGGTGACCAGCCAGCCCTGGCACGCCAACTTTTCACAGACCTGGGTGCCGACAAAGCCGGTTCCACCCAAAACAAGAACATTTTTCATGGTTTCGATTTAACACCTCAAGTTCGAATCATTCCGGGAATCCTGCATCACAAAGCCGCTAACATGGCGTCTATTCAAAATCGTCAGGACACCATGAGCACCTCAAGCATCGCCAACGTCACGCTAGCCACACAGGCCAATGTCTACTTCGACGGCAAATGCATCAGTCATGGCATCACACTCGCCGATGGCAGCAGGAAAACCGTCGGCGTAGTGCTTCCGGCCGAATTGACTTTCAACACCAGCGCGGCGGAAATCATGGAGTGTGTGGCAGGCGGTTGCGACTACAGACTCGCCGGCAGCGATGCCTGGCTGACATCTGCGACCGGGCACAAATTCAGCGTGCCGGGCAATTCGTCGTTTCAGATTCGGGTGACTGAGGCCTACCACTATATCTGCCATTTCGGCTGATTCAAACAACCACGGGTTCGGGCTCCAGCAGGATGCCAAAACGTTCGTAGACGCTGGTCTGGATCGCCTTGGCCAGGGTCATGACCTCGCCGCCGGTGGCGCCGCCCCGGTTGACCAGCACCAGCGCCTGCTTTTCATAGACTCCCGCATTGCCGACCGACTTGCCCCTCCAGCCACAGGCGTCGATCAGCCAGCCTGCGGCCAGTTTGACCGAGCCGTCTGGCAGGTGGTAGTAGACAATCTTCGGGTCGCGGGCGATGATATCGGCGCATTGTTCAGCCGTAACCGTAGGGTTCTTGAAAAAACTGCCGGCGTTTCCGATCAGCGCCGGATCGGGCAACTTGGCGCGCCGGATGTCACAGATCCACTGGTAGATCTGCTGCGCCGACGGTTCCGCGACGCCCGACTCGAACATCTTCTTCTCGATGTCGGCATATCCGAGCACAGGTTTCCAGGGCTTTGGCAACGCAAAGCGCACACGCGTGATGAGGGCGCGGCCGGCCAGTCCGATCAAACTGGAGGCATGCTTGAACACCGAATCACGATAGCCAAACGCACATTGCGCCGCGTTCAGGGTGAAATCCCGGCCAGTCTGAAGGTCGATCGCGTCGAGCGATTCAAAACGGTCCTGCAACTCAACACCGTAAGCGCCTACGTTCTGCACCGGCGCGGCACCCACCGTGCCCGGAATGAGCGCCATATTCTCGAGGCCGGGACAACCTTGCTGCAAGGTCCAGGTGACGAAGTCGTGCCAGTTCTCACCTGCGCCCGCTTCGACAATGCAGGCCCTGGCAGTTTCGTCCAGCAAGCGGCGACCCTTGATCTCGACTTTCAACACCAGCGCCCTGACATCCCCGGTGAGCACAATATTGCTGCCGCCACCCAGCACAAATCGGGCTTGGCCGGACCAAGCCGGGTCGCTGATCAGGGCTTCAAGATCGGCCTGGCTGCCGATGCGAACCAGCCGATGCGCTTTGGCGACGATGCCAAAGCTGTTGCAGGACTGCAGCGGGACGTTTTTCTCGATTAACATTGCGGCAATTCTCTCACTTGCACTCACGCCCGTGATTTTTTCGGGAGTTCAGCCATGCCCTCATTCGATACCGTTTGCGAAGCCAACCAGGTGGAAGTCAAAAACGCGGTGGAAAACTGCGCCAAGGAAATCAGCACGCGCTTTGATTTCAAGGGCACGCCGGCCGCGATTGAAATCAAGGACAAAGAGATCACGCTGATTGGCAATGCCGATTTTCAGCTGACCCAGATCGAGGATATTCTGCGCAACAAGCTGACCAAGCGCAGCGTGGACGTGCGCTTTCTGGACATCGGAGAAGTGCAAAAGATGGGCGGCGACAGGGTCAAACTGGTGATCAAGGTGCGCAATGGCATTGAAACCGAGGTTTCGAAGAAGATCCAGCGCGCGCTCAAAGACAGCAAACTCAAAGTTCAGTCGGCGATCCAGGAGAGCAAGCTCAGGGTCACGGGAGCCAAGCGTGACGACTTGCAGACCGCCATGGCCCTGATCAAGAAAAGCATCACGGACATACCTTTGAGTTTCGACAATTTTCGCGACTGACAGATCTGTGCCGTGACCTTACAGAACGAAAACGACTACGAGGACCTTCTCAGCTTATGGTCTGATCTGGAGTCAGGGCTGGGAATCATCCTGGGCAATCCTGACAGCATCCAGGAGTTTGAACAGCGCGTCTGGCAGTACGACCGCTGGATGCGGGACTTGGTCAAACGGGATCCGGATCTGGGTTTGTACCTGCTGTTCCAGTTGGCGGCCAACTCGCCGGTGGGCTACAGTGCGTCGCACGCACTGATCTGCTCCGTGTTATGCGACCTGATCGCCGGGGAACTGGCGCTGCCCAAACACGAGCGCGACAGTCTGGTCCATGCGGCGCTGACGATGAACATGTCGATGACGCAGTTGCAGGACCAACTAGCCGACCAATTGGAGAAAAAACCAACCGCCACGCAGCAAGGCTCGATCGATGTACACCCGGGCAACAGTGCAGCCATGCTGGGCAACATCGGCGTGACCGACGAAATGTGGCTCGGAGCAATCCGTCAGCACCACGATCAGAGCACCGACCGGGGCGATTTGAAGATGATCGATCCGATCACCCGGCTGGCTCGTATTCTGCGCATCGTCGACCGCTACGCGGCCATGATCAGTCCGCGCAGATCGCGGGAGGGTCGCAGTGCGACCGATTCAATGCGCTCGATCATTGCCAGATCGACTCAACGACATGACGAAGTAGGTCATGCCCTGGTACGCGCTGTCGGACTGTGCCCGCCCGGCACCTATTTGCGCCTTGACAGCGGTGAACTGGCGGTGGTGGTGCGCCGCAGCAGCCAGCCCAACCTGCCGCAGGTCGCCATTGTGATCAGCGAAGACGGCACCGTCCTCAATCCACCGCGACTGCACGAGACGGCCAACGGCACCCCCAAGATCAGGACGGCGTTGCCGGCCTCAGCAGTCAGGGAGCGGCTCAATCACCACCTGATCCTGCGTCTGGCATGAACCGAATACCCGGGGCCAGCTAGCGAAGCCACTTCTGCAGGAACTGCGCATGGCCCATAGCGGGATCGAGCTGGTAGCTGGCAAAACCAACCCGGTTGTAGAGCTTGATCGCTCCGGCATTGCCGGCCAGCACTTCGAGCGTCAGTTTGCAGGCGCCGCGATCGCGCGCCAGTGAGTCCACCAGCGCCAGCATCCGCTCTGCGACGCGCCGGCCGCGGTAGGCTGGCAACACCACCACGTCATGGACGTTGACCAAGGGTTGGCATGCAAAAGTGGAGAAACCTTCAAGGCAATTCACCAGCCCCACCGGCGTTGCCCGATCTGCGCCGGAGAAGGCCAGCACGCTGAAGGCCTGCGGCCGCGCGGCGAGCTCGCTGGCCAGATTGGCGCGTGCGAAGTCGCTCAAGCCGCAGGCGCCGCCCATGGGATCCCTCGCATACGCATCCAGCAGTTCCACCAGCGCGCGGGCATGTTCTGCATTGGCGTAATCGGCACTGCAGACATGCAGCTTGTCGTCAAAAGCTGCCGTCATGACGTCAGACTGTCTGCCAACCGCTGGGCACAGCCTTGCGCCTGGGCCGCTTCTGGCGCCTCGACCATCACCCTGAGCAGCGGCTCGGTGCCGCTGGCACGGATCAGAATCCGGCCACGAACACCCAGCTCCGCCTCTACGGCCAGCGTGACGGCGGCCAATTGCGGGCTGTTCTTCCAGTCCTGGCCGGGCTTCAGCCGGACATTGAGCAGAACCTGCGGGAAGAGCGTGACCTCGGATAACAGTTCAGCCAAGGACTGACCGCTGCGAAGGCAGGCCTGAAGCACCTGCAGCGCAGAGATGAGGCCGTCGCCCGTGGTGTGCTTGTCCAGTGCCAGCAGATGGCCTGACCCCTCGCCGCCAAGCAGCCAACCGCGCTTTTCCAGTTCTTCGAGCACATAGCGGTCACCCACCTTGGCTCGAACCAGTTCAACTGATCTGGCCTTCAGTGCCAGTTCGACCGCCATATTGGTCATCAGGGTTCCGACCACGCCAACCACCTTTTCGTCGGCGCGCCGTCCGGCGAAATTCCCACCACGCGACAGCCGCTCTTTCACCAGCAGGAAGAGTATTTCATCGCCATTGAACAATCGACCCTCGGCGTCGACCAGTTGCAGCCGATCGGCATCGCCATCGAGCGCTATGCCGTAGTCGGCACCGTTGGCGCTGACGGCAGCGACCAGCGCCTGCGGATGGGTAGCGCCAACCTCATGATTGATGTTGAGGCCGTCCGGGGCGCATCCGATCGCGATGACCTCGGCGCCCAGTTCGTGAAACACTTTTGGTGCGACCTGGTAGGCAGCACCATGCGCCGCGTCGACCACAATTTTCAGTCCCTTGAGTGTCAGGTCCGCAGCAAATGTGCTCTTGCAGAATTCGATGTAGCGGCCTGCCGCATCTTCCAGTCGGCGCGTCTTGCCCAAACCCGTGGAATCGACCCAGGCCGGTGCTTCATCCAGCGCGGCTTCCACGTCGCGCTCCCAGGCATCGGGCAACTTGGTTCCCTGGGCACTGAAGAACTTGATGCCGTTATCAGCGAAGGCGTTGTGACTTGCGCTGATGACCACTCCAAGCGAAGCACGCTGCGCGCGCGTCAAATAGGCCACACCAGGCGTCGGCAACGGCCCCAGCAAGACCACATCGACGCCAGCCGAGTTGAAACCGCTTTCCAGCGCGCTCTCCAGCATGTAGCCCGAGATGCGCGTGTCCTTGCCGATCAGCACGGTCGGACGGGCCTCGCTCCGCTTCAGGACCCGACCGACCGCGTGCGCCAGGCGCAGGACGAAATCAGGCGTGATCGGCATCTGCCCGACAGTGCCGCGAATGCCATCGGTTCCAAAATATCTTCTGCTCAAACCTGTTCCCCTTGTTTCGTATCCACCACACTCTAGGCTGCTATCTTATGGCACTCAACACCTTGAGCGCCTGCACGGTCTGCGCCACGTCGTGCACACGCACTATGGACGCGCCGCGCTCCACTGCCAGCACGGCAGCCGTCACACTGGCCACCACGCGATTCTGCCGATCACCGCCCGGCGCCGAATCATCCGGAATTCCCGCGGCCCTGGCCAGCGACGACTTCCGCGACCAGCCAACCAGCACCGGATAGCCGCTACCCAGAAGCTCATTTTGTCTTGACAGCAACGCGAAGTTCTGCGCAACCGTCTTGCCAAAGCCGATGCCGGGATCAATGACGATTCGATTCCTGTGAACTCCCCGCTCCTGCAGTGCTGCTGCCGCACGCTGCAGGAATAGCCGGACCTGCGCAACCACATCGCCTTGCATCGGCAGGGTCTGCATGGTCATGGGCTCGCGATGCATGTGCATCAGGCAGACACCGCAGCCGGGATGCTTCGCCACCACCTGCAGCGCATCCTGCGAACACTGCGTAGGCGGCCCTGACCAGCGCAAGGCCCATATGTCGTTGATGATGTCGACCCCAAGGTCCAGCACGGCTTGCATCACGCCCGGCTTGTAGGTATCGACCGATACGGGAACTCCCAGTTTCACGGCCTCGCCCACGATGGGCAATAGACGCTGCAGTTCCGCCTTCTGGTCCAGCGCCATCGCGCCCGGTCGGGTCGATTCGGCGCCGATGTCGAGAATATCGGCACCCTCCCTGAGAAGTTGCTCGCAGTGGCGCAAAGCGGCCGCTGGCGTGTGGTAACGCCCTCCATCCGAGAACGAGTCCGGCGTCACATTGACGATGCCCATCACTTTGGGAATGGTCAGATCAAGCAGAAATCTTGAAGTCGTCCATTGCATGGGAAAGCCACAACCTTGCCGCAAGCAAAAACGGGGCAGTCGGCCCCGCTTCTGCCGCTGAATGAGGCCCCTTTATGCAGCCGTCGGTGCAGCGTCAGGCTTGACAGCAGGAGCACCACCGCTGCTGTTGTCGCCACCTGTCGGCGGCATGCGCGGCGTCCAGTCCTTGGGAGGCCGCGGCTCCTTGCCAGCCATGATGTCCTCGATCTGATCGCTGTCGATGGTCTCCCACTCCAGCAGCGCCTTGGCCATCAGATGGATCTTGTCCTGGTTGTCTTCAATCAGCTTGCGCGCCTGGCCGTACTGTTGGTCAATGATGCGACGCACCTCGGCGTCAACCTTCTGCATCGTCTGCTCGCTCATGTTGGTGGTCTTGGTCACCGAGCGACCCAAAAAGACCTCGCCCTCGTTATCGGCGTAGACCATCGGACCGAGTGCATCGGTCATGCCGTAGCGGGTCACCATATCGCGCGCGATGTGAGTGGCGCGCTCGAAATCATTGCTGGCGCCGGTCGTCATCTGGTTCATGAAGACCTCTTCCGCGATGCGGCCGCCAAACAGCATGCTGATCTGATGCAGCATGTATTCACTGTCGTAACTGTAGCGGTCCTGCGCCGGCAGGCTCATCGTGACACCCAGCGCCCGCCCGCGCGGGATGATGGTCACCTTGTGCACCGGGTCGCACTTGGACAGCATCTTGCCAATCAGGGCGTGCCCTGACTCGTGATAGGCCGTGTTCCTGCGTTCACTCTCGGGCATGACCATGCTTTTGCGCTCGGGGCCCATCAGGATCTTGTCCTTGGCCTTCTCGAAATCCTGCATCTCCACCGTGCGCGCGCTGCGGCGTGCCGCCATCAATGCCGCCTCGTTGCACAGGTTGGCGAGGTCGGCACCCGACATGCCCGGCGTACCGCGCGCAATCACGCTGGCATTGACATCCTGGCCCAAGGGAACCTTGCGCATGTGCACATTCAGGATCTGCTCGCGGCCACGGATGTCGGGCAAAGTCACATAGACCTGCCGGTCAAAGCGGCCAGGTCGCAGCAGCGCGGCATCCAGGATGTCAGGACGATTGGTGGCCGCCACGACGATCACACCGACATTGGTCTCGAATCCATCCATCTCCACCAGCATCTGGTTCAGCGTCTGCTCGCGCTCGTCATTGCCGCCGCCCAAACCCGCTCCGCGCTGCCGTCCGACGGCGTCGATTTCATCGATGAAGATGATGCAAGGCGCGTTCTTCTTGGCGTTGTCGAACATGTCTCGCACGCGCGCCGCGCCCACGCCGACAAACATCTCGACAAAGTCAGAGCCGCTGATGCTGAAGAACGGAACTTTGGCTTCGCCCGCGATACCCTTGGCCAGCAGTGTCTTGCCGGTGCCGGGCGGGCCGACCAGCAACAGGCCACGCGGAATTCGTCCGCCCAATTTTTGAAACTTCTGCGGATCTTTCAGAAAATCCACCACTTCCTTCACTTCTTCTTTGGCCTCATCGCAACCGGCCACATCGGCAAAAGTGACCTGGTTGGTGTTCTCGTCCATCATGCGAGCCTTACTCTTGCCAAAACTGAAAGCACCGCCTTTGCCGCCGCCCTGCATCTGGCGCATGAAATAGATCCAGACACCGATCAGCAAG
>JBMOJJ010000484.1:0-2225 GCA_049315845.1 Rhodoferax sp. | reverse complement strand
TCTTGCGGATCAATCAGCAACGCGCGGGCAGATTCAATGATGGTCATGCAATGGAACAGGGAAGCGGCGTGAGCGTCGGAGGCGAAGGGAAAAAGGAACAAGCCTTCCAATCACGTTGCGGCCAGTGTCACACTTTGATCAGCTATCGATCAGCGGGAAAACCCTCGCTATTCTTCTGCTTTTCAACTGGTGCAGAGTTGCCGGATGCAGTCAAAGTTAAATCCCTTCAGTATCGATAGATGCTACAGTCAACCGATGACGTCATGTTGGCATCGCTGCGAGAGTTAGTAAAGGCGCAAGAACCAACAAGAATTCGTCCTACAGGATCAACAACAAGATCCGGCCCATCGAGACGAGACAAATGAATGCTTCTTCAGCCAGTCATATCGACGAGGTGATCGCTCGCACCTCGCAGCGCCTGGGTGGCGCCTTTGCCGACGACGACCTGATCACCCGGTCCTGGACGCGCTGCGTCACGGACCACGGTCTGGACCCGGCGCGGGCGCAACCGGCGCGCGTCATCGAGCAGGGGCAGTTGCGCGAGCACCTGGAGCAGATTGAATCGTTCCTGCGCGTCGCGCGCGCCGGCATGGAGCAGCTCTACAAGCGCGTTTCGCCGCTGGGTTATGTGCTGCTGCTGACCGACGCGCAAGGCGTCACGGTGGATTACATCGGCAACGACCAGTGGGACCGCGAGCTCAAGCGTTCGGGCCTGTGCCTGGGCGCGGACTGGAACGAGTCGCACGCCGGCACCTGTGGTGTGGGCACCTGCATTGTCGAGCGCACGCCGCTGACCTGCCACCAGGGCGATCACTTCGATTCCACCCACATCGGCCTGACCTGCACCACCGCGCCGCTGTTCGATCCGACCGGCGATTTCATCGGCGTGCTCGACATCTCCGCGCTGAGTTCTCCGTCAGAAAAGCCGAGCCAGCACCTGGCGCGCCACATGACGGTGATGTTTGCCAAGATGGTCGAGGACGCCAATTTCATGCGGCACTTCAGCGACCAGTGGATTCTGCGCCTGGGTGTGGACTGGGCGTTGGTGGATGTCAGCGGCGAATGCATGCTGGCTTTTGACGCTGACGGCAGAATTGTTGGCGCCAACAGCGGTGCGCGCCAGTTGCTGGTGGCGATCAATGACGATGGCGACGCCGCGCCGATGGTTGGCCAGTTGTTGACGCATGTCTTCAAGGTCACGATGGATGACATCTGGCGCGTTGCGCGCTCGGGCATGACGAGCGACCGCACCGTGCTCAGCACGCGCCGCCACGAGCTCTTCTACGCCATGGCGACACCGCCGCGCCATGTTGCAAGCAAACTGGTGCGTGATGGCGCCAGCGCAGCGCAGCCGATTGCCTGCCCGGCGCTGGACCGTCTCAGTGGTGACGACAAGCAGATGCTGCGCCTGCTCGACCAAGCCAAGCGACTGGTCAACAAAAAGGTCAACATTCTGCTGCACGGCGAAACCGGTACCGGAAAGGAACTGATTGCACGTGCCCTGCACGATTCAAGCCTGCGCGCCAGCAAGTCCTTTGTCGCCGTCAACTGTGCGTCGATTCCCGAATCGTTGATTGAGAGTGAACTCTTTGGCTATGTCGCGGGCAGCTTTACCGGCGGGCGCAGCAAGGGTTCGCGCGGGTTGATCCTGCAGTCCAGCGGCGGCACGCTGTTCCTCGACGAGATCGGGGACATGCCGATGCACTTGCAAACGCGCTTGCTGCGCGTCCTGTCTGAGGGCGAGGTCATGCCACTGGGCGCGGAGCGGCCAGTGAGGGTGGACCTGACCGTGGTGGCTGCCTCGCACCGCGACTTACGTCGCCTGATTGCCGAAGGTGTTTTTCGCGAAGACCTTTACTACCGTCTGTGCGGCGCCACGCTGCCGCTACCGCCGCTGCGCCAGCGCAGCGACAAGCGTTTTGTGATCGACCGCGTACTGCAGCAGGAAGGCAGCCAAGTCGGCGTCGAAGCACATATTTCAGCGCGGGCGCTGGAATTGCTGCTCCACTTCGCCTGGCCCGGCAACATCCGGCAGTTGCGCAACGCCATCCGTTTTGCCCTGGCCATTTGTGACAACGGCTACATCACGCCGGCGCACCTGCCCAGCGAAGTGTCTGGTGAAGAAGAGAGTGGCGCCGATGTGCCGATGCCGGCTTTGCAAGACCTTACGCTCAAGACCTTGCTGCAATCGGATCTGTCGGCCGCCATGGTGCAGGCGCAAACCC
>JBMOJJ010000133.1:0-9928 GCA_049315845.1 Rhodoferax sp. | reverse complement strand
AAAAGAGCTTTGTCGATTTCCAGGAGGAGGTCTGCATCATCCCTCCCAACAGTTTCGCACTGGCGCGCACCCTGGAGTACTTCCGTATTCCGCGCAATGTGCTCACCATCTGTCTGGGCAAGAGCACCTACGCGCGCTGCGGCATCATCGTCAATGTGACCCCGTTCGAGCCGGAGTGGGAAGGCTATGTGACACTCGAATTCAGCAACACCACGCCGCTGCCGGCCAAGATCTATGCCGGCGAGGGCTGCGCGCAGGTCTTGTTTTTTGAGAGCGACGAGGTGTGCGAGACCAGCTACAAGGACCGCGGCGGCAAGTACCAGGGACAACGCGGTGTGACGCTGCCCAAGGCCTGAGAGAGCCTTTGCTGACGGTTTGGAGGATAATCCGGGTTTGTCCCTAGTCCCGGGGCGCACCGGCTATCGGATTGATAGCACCCGAAACTGGCTGTGAATGACCGATTTGACTTCTGATTTGACCCCTGTACCGCTGGCGATGGCTTTTGCCCAGTTGCAACTGGCTGAGCCCCTGGCCCGCGCCATTGCCGAGATGGGTTACGAATCCATGACCCCGATCCAGGCGCAGGCGATCCCTGTGGTATTGCAGGGCCGCGACGTGATGGGCGCCGCCCAGACCGGCACTGGAAAGACCGCCGCCTTTTCGCTGCCGCTGCTGCAGCGCATGCTCAAGCACGAGAGCAGTTCGACGTCGCCCGCGCGCCATCCGGTGCGGGCGCTGGTATTGCTGCCGACACGCGAGCTGGCCGACCAGGTGGCGCAGGCCATCAAGGACTACGCCAAATACACGCTGCTTCGCAGCGCGGTAGTCTTTGGCGGCATTGACATGAAGCCCCAGACCATTGAGCTGAAAAAGGGGGTCGAAATTCTGGTTGCGACGCCGGGGCGCCTGCTGGACCACATCGAAGCCAAGAACGCAGTTCTGAACCAGGTGGAATACGTGGTGCTCGACGAGGCCGATCGCATGCTCGACATCGGCTTCCTGCCCGATCTGCAGCGAATCCTCAGCTATCTGCCAAAGCAGCGCACCACGCTGCTGTTTTCGGCGACTTTCTCGCCGGAAATCAAACGGCTGGCCGGAAGCTACCTGCAGAACCCGGCGACGATCGAGGTCAGCGGCTCCAACGGCACGGCGTCAACGGTCGAGCAGCATTTCTACAGTGTCGGCGACGATGACAAGCGCCACGCGCTGCATCAGTTGCTGAAGGCGCGCGCTGTCAAGCAGGCTTTTGTTTTTGTCAACAGCAAGCTTGGCTGCGCCAGGCTGGCACGCTCGCTCGAGCGCGAAGGCTTGAATACCACGGCGCTGCATGGCGACAAGAGCCAGGACGAGCGGCTGAAGGCGCTCGAATCGTTCAAGAAAGGCGAGGTCGATTTGCTGGTCTGTACCGATGTTGCAGCGCGCGGCCTGGACATCAAGGATGTGCCTGCAGTGTTCAACTTCGACATACCTTTCAACGCCGAGGACTACATCCATCGCATTGGCCGCACCGGACGGGCCGGCGCGCCGGGTCTGGCGCTCAGTTTTGTATCCAGAAGCGATGGCAGGCTGGTGGCGGATATCGAGAAACTCCTGAAAACCAAGATCGAGCTCGAGGCGGTTGAGTTTGATGAAGACGCGCCCGACATCCGGCGCCAGGGTCGCATCAACGACGGCCGTCGGATGTATGCACAGCCGGTGCAGGATGACTCGCCCAACGACAACCATCGGCCCGGCGCGCTGCGCGACGTCGCGCGCGAGGGTCAATTTGCCCGGCCCGAGCGTCCGTTGCGTCGCGACTACTCGCGTCCCGCGCCAGCGCCAAGAGATCCGTTTTTCGACAAGCCTTATGAAGCTTCGACGGCGGCCGAGACCGCGCCCGCATGGGACGCCACGGTCGGCCGGCATGGTCCGCGCAGCATATCGGCCAACATCAAGCCCAAGCGCAGGGTGGCCGCGCTGTTCAAGTCGGAGTAGCGTCTACGCCGGCGTCCGGACCCGGTCTCTGAGCCTGTTCGCAACGGACTTGAATCAGTTCGTGCGGCGCTGTCGCGTAGTTGCCGGGGTTCACCGCATCATCGAGACGCAGCGCGCTCAGGCAGCCGCCCCAGACGCAGCCGCTGTCGAGCGGCAACAGATCGCCGCGACCGAGCCAGCCCAGAGTCGACCAGTGTCCGAAGGCCACCGTGATGTCGGCGGTCTGGCGGCCGGGCACATCAAACCAGGGCAGGTAGCCTTCCGGTGTCGCGCTGGCGCCTTCCTTGCTGTTGTATTCCATCCGTCCCTGCGCATCGCAAAACCTCAGTCGCGTAAGCCCGTTGACGATCATGCGCAAGCGGGGCGTGCCGACCAGCCGGTCGCTCCACAAGTCCGGCTCATTGCCGTACATCTGCTGCAGGAAGTCGGCCAGCGCCGGACCGCGCAGAGCCGCCTCCACCTCGCCGGCCAGGGCCATGGTCTTGGCCGCCGTCCAGGTCGGCAGGACACCGGCGTGCACCATCAATACCTGATGGCCGTCGATCTCCTCAAGCATGGCCATGTGTTGCCAGCGCAGCCATTGCATCATCGGTTCGAGGTCGGGCGCGTCCAGCACGCAGCGCAGAGCGTCATTGCGATCGGCCGCGCGCGCGCCGTGGGCCACGGCCAGCAGATGCAGGTCGTGATTGCCCAAAAGGCATTGCGCCGCGGCGCCATAGCCCATCAGCCGGCGCAGCACGCCGGCCGAGTCGGGTCCGCGGTTGACCAGATCGCCCAGCAGGTAGAGTGTGTCCCGGCTTGCAGAGAATGCGATTCTGTCGAGCAGCCGCTGCAACGCGGTGTCGCATCCCTGAACGTCGCCAATGAGGTAGAGTGCCATGGTGTCAATTCTCGCTCCTGATTCATGGATTTCCTGCTGATTGTCTTTCTGATCCTGCTCAACGGGGTGTTCGCGATGTCCGAGCTGGCTCTTGCGGCAAGCCGAAAAACGCGGCTCACCATCATGGCCGAGGCGGGTGACAAGGGGGCGCAGGCGGCGCTCACGCTGCTTGGCAACCCGAACCAGTTCCTGTCCACCGTGCAGGTCGGGATCACATCGATCGGTGTGCTCAACGGCATCGTCGGAGAGGCGGCATTCAGTGAAGGCGTCGCGGCCTGGCTGCATGGTTTCGGCGTTGCCGAAAAGATCGCAGCGGTCTCGGCCACCGCGATAGTGGTCACAATGATCACCTTCACCACGATCATCTTCGGCGAACTTGTCCCCAAGCGCATTGGCCAGCTGTATCCGGAGCCGGTGGCGCGCTGGGTGTCGCGGCCCATGCTGTGGCTGGCCACCGCCGCCAAACCTTTTGTCAAACTGCTTTCAGGCATGACCGCATTGGTGCTCAGACTGCTGCGCATCGACACCAATGCGGCGCGTCTGGTCACCGAGGAGGAGATCAGCGCCAGCCTGGAGGAGGGCGTGGATGCTGGCGTGATTGAGCAGCATGAGCATCAGATGGTGCAGAACGTGTTTCAGCTTGACGATCGGCCACTGACTTCGCTGATGGTGCCGCGCTCCGACGTGGAATGGCTCGATGCGGGCAATACGGTGGCGCAAAGCCTGAATCACGTTGGCAGGAGTGTCGAGACTGGAGCGCATTCGTGGTATCCGGTGTGTCGCGGCTCCCTCGATCATGTCGTGGGTGTGATCAGTGTGGCACGCCTGCTGCAACTGGGCCCCCAGGCGCCCGGCGCGATCGAGGCCTACGCCGTGCCGGCCACGTTTGTGCCCGAGACTCTGAGCGGCATGGAGTTGCTCGAGCAATTTCGCGCCAAGGCCGGCCGCTTTGTCTTTGTCGTGGACGAGTACGGCGTGGTGCAGGGTTCGCTGACGCCGCGCGATCTGCTGGAGGCGATCACCGGTGAATTGCAGCCTGGAGCCCAGGTCGATGCATGGGCGACGCGGCGCGATGACGGCAGCTGGCTGCTCGATGGGCTGATGCCGGTGGGTGAGCTCAAGGTCCGTCTGAGACTCGACGATCTGCCGGAGGAGGATCGGGGTCGCTACAACACGGTGGCCGGTTTGCTGATGTCGGTCTCCGGTCATCTGCCGTCGGTGGGCGAGCGCATTTCCTGCGCGGACTGGCTGTTCGAGGTTGTCGATCTTGACGGCAAGCGCATTGACAAGGTGCTGGCAAGCCGGCTAGTCTGAGCCGTTGTCTGCGAGGCGCCGCCACCTTGCTGGCCGATGCCTCGCGCGGACGGATTTGCAGCCCGCTGATTTGATAAAGATTGATCTGAGTCAGAACATGAAATTGCCTGTGGGATATCGTTCTACGATATGAAATGAGAGCTATCAAAGCTCCAGGCGGCAAATCTCCCACTACTATTTCGGACGGGTCATCATGAAAGTCAAGAAAGTCAAATACCCTGGTATACCCAGTGTCATTCACGGCAACGGCGCAGTCGCGCATGTCATGAACCATGTCTGCGGCGGGGTGATCGGCTATCCGATCACCCCGTCGACCGAGATCGCGGAGATCTATGAGGCGTTCCGTGCCGAAGGCGGCGTCAATGTCTGGGGCAAGCATCCGTTCTTCTTCGAACCCGAAGGGGAGCACTCGGCGCAGAGCGGCGCGCTGGGCGCCACGCTGACCGGCGGGCAGTTCATTTCCAACGCATCGTCGAGCCAGGGCATTCTTTACGCGCTCGAGTCGCACTACGTGACGGTCGGCAAGAAGGTGGGCGGCTTTGTGCTGCAGGTGGCGGCGCGCGTGGTCTCCAAGCACTCGCTCAACGTGATGGCCGGCCACGATGACGTCTATGCGCTGCTGTCCTCGGGCTACACCATTTTGTTTGGCGCCAATCCGCAGGAGGCTGCCGACCTGGCCGCCATTTCCTACCGCGCCTCCTCCCTGTCGCTGATTCCGGTCGCCAACGCGATGGACGGATTCTCGACCAGCCACATGATGAGCGAGGCCTTGCTGCCCGAGCCTGAACTGCTGGCCGAATACCTGGGCGACCCGGCCGGTCGCATCAAGTGTCCAACTCTGGCGCAGGAAATGCTTTTTGGCGCCAAGGGACGGGTGTTCCAGCTCAATCAGTACCTTGCACGTCATGTCGCGGACATCACGCTGGACAAGCTGGCCGCTCTGAAGAAATACCTCGACAGCAATGCCGCCAAGGTCGAGACCGACGCGCTGGGCGCTCTGGTGCCCAAGACGCTGGGCTGGCTGCCCGAAGAACTGCACGGCCAGTGGCGGCGCCAGTGGATCAATGCCTTCGAGAAGGGCACGCGCCAGCTGGTTCCGGCACAGGTCGATGTCAACAATCCGGGGCTCACCGGGGCGGTGCAGAACCAGCCCGATTTCCAGGCCGGTGCCGCCGATCACCGCACCCATTTCGTCAGTGCGGTGCCAGCCCTGATGCGCCAGGCGATGCAGGAGTACTCGGCCCTGACCGGCCGCACCTACACGCCGGTGCACACCTTCATGTGCGACGACGCCCAGACCGTCATGGTGGGCCTGGGCTCGGTGACCGACGATGTCGAGGCGGTTGTGAGCTACCTGCGCAGCCAGGGCCAGAAGGTGGGCCTGGTCAGCATCAAGATGCTGCAGCCCTTCCCGGAGGCCGAACTGGTGGCAGCCCTCAAGGGCAAGAAGGCGGTGACGGTGCTGGAGCGCTCCGACCAGACGGCATTGACCAGCGTGGTGACACAGGCCCTGTTCAAGGCGCGCGAGAACGCCGACCAGGAGCGCCATCCCGGCATCCCGGCGATCAAGAAGATGCCAAAGCTGACCACCGCGATCTTCGGCCTCGGCGGCCACGACCTGCAGCCGCGCCACCTGATTGCCGCCTTCGCCAATATGGATGATGACAATGGCGCGCCGCTGATCTATCTGGGTTCCCAGTTCTTCTCCAGCGACCCTTCGCCACGCGTCGCCGAACTGCAAAAGCGCCTGCGGCAAGCCTATCCGGAGACCGTGATGATGGCGCTGCAAACCGGCGACAACCCGCGCTTGCTGCCCGATTCAGCGTTCAGGGTGCGTTTTCACTCGGTCGGCGGCTACGGCACGATTGCATCCGGCAAATTGCTCACCGACATCCTGGCCGGCGTGCTTGAAATGCATTCCAAGTCGGCGCCGAAATACGGCTCTGAAAAGAGCGGCGCGCCGACCAACTACTACATCACGCTGAGCCCGGAGCCGATCAAGATCACCAATGCCGAACTGGAGGATGTGGAGGTCGTGATCTCACCCGACCACCGGGCCTTCAGCCACTCCAATCCGCTGCTCGGCCTGGCCACAGGCGGCACTTTCATTCTGCAGTCCAGCGCGACACCGCTGGAGGTCTGGCAGGAGTTGCCGGCGCAAGCCCGAAAGACCATCCGCCAGAAGAAGATCAATTTCTTCCTCATCGACGCCTTTGCCGTGGCCAAGAAGCATGCACCGACGCCGGAACTGGCGACGCGCATGATGGGCATCGCCTTCATTGGCGCGGTGGCAGCGCACGTCAATCAGGTCGCTGCCGGCGCCTCGGCCGAGGCGATTCTGCAGAAAATAGCCAAGCAGATCGCGAAGAAGTTCGGCAGCAAGGGCAGTGCAGTGATCGAAGGCAATATGGCGGTGATCCGCGAGGGCGCAGAGGCGACGCACCGGGTCGATTACAGCGGGGCCGAGTTCGTCAGGATCGACGCCAGGCCGGCTCCCATCATGATGCGCAATGTGTCGCTGTCGGCCTCCATGTGCCAGTCGTCGGGGTCGGCCGGTTACGGCGGCATGTTTGATCGCGAGTACTTCGACGACATGGTGTTCAAGCCATTTCGTGAAGGCACCATGAGCGAGGCGCCAGTCTTGCCCGGCACCGGCATGTTCATGCCGGCCGGCACGGCTGGCTCCAAAGACAAGGGTCTGTTCAGGCGCATGGTTCCTGTGTTCAACCCGGCGGTCTGCACCGGCTGCATGGAATGCGCGCTGGTCTGCCCGGACGCCGCGATTCCGAACACGGTGCACGAGATCCACGAACTGCTGCAGAGCGGCATTCGCCAGCTCGACCTGACCGAGCCGCAGCGCGAGGCCCTGCGAAGCCACGTTTACGCGGTTTCCGAGTCGGTGCGCGAATCCTATCGCCAGAGCCGGGACGCACGCGCGCTGCACGAACTGGTGGCTGAGGCGGTGGCCAGGATTGCAGACGGCCCGCCCACGCTGCGCGGCAATTTCAACAAGCTGGTCGAACTGCTCGCCAGCTATCCGGTGGCCAGGACGCGACCCTTCTTCGATGCGATGGAGAAGGCCAGCGCCGGCAGCGGCGGACTGTACGGCGTCAACATCGACCCCTGGAAATGCACCGGCTGTCTCGAGTGCGTCGAGGTCTGCGGACCGGGAGCACTGGTCACGCACGAGCAGGATGCGGCGCTGATGAAGACGCTGCAGGAGCGCTTTGATTTCATGAGCAAGATGCCCGATACGCCGGAGCGCTTTGTGCACGACGCGATCGAGGCCGGGGGCGAAATCAAGCGTCTGTTGCTGGACCGATCCAATTACTACTCGACCACCGGCGGCCATGGCGGCTGCCGCGGTTGCGGCGAGGTGACGGCGATCCGCCTGGTGATGGCGACCAACCACGCCATCACAGCCAAGCGAAGGCGCGAGCACACGATTGAACTGGACCGGCTGATCAGCGCGCTGGACGCCAAGAGGGCGGCGCTGCCGGCCAGCGAAAAGGAGCGCGGCGCGCGCATCGAAGGCCTGATCAGCACGCTTGAAAAGCGGCTCTATCTGTACGAAGGCGGGCCGACCGGCAACGGGCCAAGCGGTGCCGTGATTGCCA
This sequence comes from Rhodoferax sp., assembly GCA_049315845.1. Lineage (GTDB taxonomy): Bacteria > Pseudomonadota > Gammaproteobacteria > Burkholderiales > Burkholderiaceae_C > Rhodoferax. Next base: position 2,143 of record JBMOJJ010000133.1, on the reverse strand, counting down.
ACTCCACGGGCTGCAGCAGCGTCTATGCGTCGACCTTCCCGTTCAATGCCTACAACGACCCCTGGGTCAACAGCCTGTTCCAGGACGCGCAGCCGCTGGCCAAGGGCATCTTCGAGGGCATCTCGGCGCAGAGTGTCGGCGACATACGCGCCTTGCGCCAGGCCCGCCTGGAACTGGCCGACGCCTACGATGCGCCAAAGTACGACCCGCAGATGCGCCTGCTGTCCTGGGAACAGTTCACGCCCGACGAGCTGGGTCTGCTGCCCACCGTATTGACCGTCGGCGGCGACGGCGCCACCTATGACATCGGCTTTGGTGCGCTCTCGCGCATTCTGGCCAGCAACACGCCGCTCAAGGTGCTGGTGCTCAACACCGGCGCCTATTCGACCACTGGCGGTCAGGCGTCGACGTCGAGCTTCATCGGCCAGGACTCCGACCTGGCCCGGCATGGCGGGGCGCACAGCGGCAAGCACGAGGCGCGCAAGGAACTCGGCCTGATCGCTTCCTTCCATTCCAACGTGTTTGTGTGTTCGACCAGCACCGCGCTGCAGAACCATTTCCTGAAGAACACGATGGAGTTCCTGACCTACACCGACTCGCCAGCGGTGCTCGATGTCTACACGCCTTGCCAGGGCGAGCACGGCATCGCCGACGCCGCTTCGGCGCAGCAGTCGCGGCTGGCGGTCGAGAGCCGCATGAACCCGGTCTTCGTGCACGATCCGCGCCGCGGCAAGACCCTGCACGACTGGTTTTCGCTCGAAGGCAACCCCGATCCGCTGGGGACCTGGACGACGACGACGCTCGAGTACCTGGACGACGCGGGCAAGCTGCAGTTGATGAAGATGGCGCTGACCCCGGCGCACTTCGCGATCGGCGAAATCCGCTTCAAGAAGCAGTTCCACAAACTGCCGGCTGACGCGGCCGACCTGGTGGCGGTGGAAGACTACATCGATCTGAGCCCCGAGCAGCGCGCCGGCAAGACCGCCTTCATCTACACCACCGATGGCCGCAAACGGCTGGTCAGGTTCGGCGTTTCCGAATCGATTGTCGCGCTGGTCGAGGAGCGCCGCAATTACTGGCACCTGCTGCAGTATCTGGACGGCCAGCATGTCGACAAGATCAACGCGGAGCACCGAGTCGGCATGGCGACCCTGCAGGCGCAGTACCAGGACTCGGTCAAGCAGCGCGATTTCTCGCTCGACAGTTTTGCCCGCGCGATGTCGGAACTGGCGTCAAGCAGCAAGGCACCGGCCGGCAAGGGCAAAGTGATTCCGATCACGCCGATTGCCGGGTCGTCGGCAAGCGGGGCGGCCGATGTGGGAGGCGTTGCAACAGCGGTGCTGGGTGAGGCGCTGGTGCGCTACGACGTGGCGGACCAGGTCAAGTGCACCGACTGCAAGACCTGCTACCAGGATCTGCCGGAACTGTTCGAGAAAACACGGATCGTCGTCGACGGCGAGAGCAAGGACGTTGCCCAACTGATTCCTGGCGCCCTGGAGCGCCTCACTGTCACCGCCGAGCTGAAGGCCCGGATCAAGCGGGTGTCGTCGAATTGCGATGCGGAGATCATCCATGACTAACAGCACTCAAGTCCCCGACCGGGACGACCTGTACAACTACCTGGACGCCAGCAGCACGCTGGAGACGACCCAGTCGCAGATAGAAGCACTGGAGCAGTCGCAGGCGGTGGAGGATTTTCACAACCAGATGGCGCTGCTGCAGCGCAGACTGCTGAGCGAGCCGCAGGCCTTTCGCGACATGTTCATCGCCGACGGTACCAATGCCATCGTCTGGGAGTTCCAGCAGCCCGAGCTCAGTGCCGCGTTTGTGCGCACGCTGTGGGAACTGATGCTGCGCGATGACGACACCAGCAAGGTGCTGATGCGTTTTATATGGAACGTGCCGCTCAGTCTCAAGCGCAAGTTTGTACGCGCCATCGAAGCCCACCTGTGGGAGCGTTACCCGATGTTCAAGGACTTGTCGCACAACTGGCCGGTGGAGAGGTCGATCCCGCCCTATATGCGCGATGCCGAGGAACGCTCGAAGGATTTCGGTCTGGTCAATCAGGGCTACCTGGGCTACATGAATCTGGGCTACAGCGCGCGCGAAGTCGAGATGTTTGTCTGGCTGGAGGCCTTGCGCG
>JBMOJJ010000132.1:0-9929 GCA_049315845.1 Rhodoferax sp. | reverse complement strand
TCCCTGTATTCACACCAGAGAAAAGGCCATGGATCTGAGTATTGGCCAAGGGGTCGGGCGGTGGCGGCGGTATGGGCGGTGGCGGTGGCGGTGGCAGCCTGCGATCCGGCGCGAACAATGGGCGCTCCAGAACGACCGCAAACGGGGGTGGGTTACCGGCGATGGGGCTTGATAGAGCCGCAACGGTGGGCACTTTGATATCAGGCGCGAGGGCCTTGGGTACGGCCCAGGCCGCATTTCGCACTTGGCCCTGCAAATCAAACCACAGCGACGCCAAGCCAGCGGCCAGCAGCAGATTCACCAACACCAGCATGCTCATTGGCCCGATGCGCAGCAATCGGCGACTCATGAGCGAACCCGCAATACATAGAAATTGAACTGGCCGCCCAAGCGTTGAATGCTGGCAGGTTTGACTGCGCCTATGGTCTGTAGCGTCAGGCTGTTAATGACTACCGCTGGAGTCTGGACAGAGAGTTTCAACAGCGCATTTTGAATGCCTGCCAGATCGCCTTCGACACGCAGGTCGATCGGTATTCGGTCGAATTTTGCATCTTCCTTCTTGGGAGGAAGAACCTGAATGCTGACAATGTCAAGTTTGCTCTCGGAGAAGAGGCTGCGGATGCGTTGTTGCGCGTCATTACCGGCCTGTGTCACATCCTGACCAGCCGGGTAAGCCAGACGGGCTAATTGATCCTTGGCTTGCGAAACTTTGGTCTTGAGATCCGACTCGCGTTCAATCAGGCCAGCCATGCGTGCGTATCGAGGCTCCAGATCAGCCAGATGACCCTGAATGCGCTGGTGATGGATCCATACATAGACTAAAGCGCATACCAGCGGCAGCAAAAGGGTCACGACAGTCAGGGCTTGCAGCCAGGCGATTCGATTGAAGATGGCGCGGCTCATGACACGCTCCTCGGCTGGGGCGGGTCTAGCGTGAATTCAATGGTAAAAGATTCGCGTGACGCGCCCAAAGGCTTTGTGGCGGGTGTTGGGGCTTTGACATCGCGCAGCCCAGGGGTACTGCCAAGTTGCTTCATAAGGGCCGCGGCGTTGACAGTTTGACCTGTGATGGTCACCTTGGATTCCTGAATCTGCAGGCTTAGTAAAGACGTGTCATCCGGTAGGGCTTCGGTGATGAGCCTGAGGGTTTGCATAGGAGATACTGACTTTTGGGTAAGCAGAGCCAGAGCTGTCAACTGCTCGCTCACGCGAACCAAAGACTCACGATGAGCAATGGCGGGAGCCGCCCTTTGACCCAGGCTTGTCATGGCCAGGTTGGCTTTCAGGGCTCGCAGGTACAGTTGCACGCTGGGGCTAATGGCCATGGCGGCCACGAATCCCAATGCCAGCAAAGCCAAAAGGGCACTGGCCCAGCGCCAGATCGTGCTTTCGCGTTGACGACGGTTTTCGCCAAAACCTGGCAACAATGCAAAACCGGATCCAGTGACACTGGGTATCCAAACTTCCGGGCTTTGCGATTTCAAACGTTCGGCAACCGCACTCAACTGCTGTGAGATCAATTTGCGCGAGCACAGGACCACGTGGACGCGCAAGCTGGCGTTGTTGTGGGTGCCGACTTCATGGGTCCAACACAGGTCAAGCGCTGGAAACGGGTTGAGGGCTTGAACTTCAAGCGTTAGCGCTGCCCGCAACTCAGTTGGCTGCAGCTTGGGCAGGTCAAGCGTGTGTCGCAGCAACAGTTCTTCCGGCAGAACGAGGGCCTCGAATCGAGCGGCTAGCGCGCGCTGCTCATCTTGCGTGGGCACTGTGTTCAGGCCGCGACAGAGGGCGAGACCACCTGTTGGCAAACAAAGACGCACTTCTGGCTTGGGCCAAAGCCACGAAAGCACGGACCACTCCAGCATGCCTTGCCAAGCTGTGAGCAGGTCGCGCCATAGCGATCCAAGATCGACGCCAAAGAACCTGGCCTGGGAATGGGAAACTGGCAAACTGGGCATTGGGGCGGCAGGTTTAGCTACTGGATTGAACAGTGTGCTGACTGGTTTGTTCCTTGCGCAACAAGCGCCACGGCAATCCAGAGCGCGGATCAGCTCTCAAGAAAACATGCCAAGATCTCTCGACAGTACCGCCACCGGGCAGGGCACTCCGGACCTGCAGCCTCAGGCTACGCGATGTTGCCGTTTCAATAAGGTCCGGTTTGAGGAAAGAGGTATCCATCATCTTGAGATCGGCGCTGCGTCCCGCAGCCAAAGCGGTTGCCCGAGCCATATCGCCGCCGGTCAGGATCTGGAGCACACCGACTGGAGCAGCCATAGGATTTACCCGCCCACCGCTCGCTTTGAGGTCGACAGTGAGTAATAAGCTGATCTTAGCATAGAGGTCGTAGGTCATGGCGGGGACACGCATCAGATCTTCCACGGCATCAAAGCCTTGTGCGACTCCTCTGCTGTTCTTGCGCTGACGAGTTTCCGTGGTGGCCTGAGCCAAGATCTGGGCGGCTTGCGGGTTCAATTCTCCGGCATGTCGGTACATTTCTGCGAGCAGTTGCACCGATGCGTTGTTGATATCAATCAAACCATTGAGCGGCTGAACCGAGACTTCAAAGACCTGACCCTCGAACTGAACTGGAATGACCTGGATGTTACGGGATTCCTGCTGCTGTGCAGATAGGCTTTGGAGTGCCAGCAAAATCGCAGCATCGGCGAGCGCGCCGCCGACCATGGCCTGCCGATGGTTGCCAGTGCTTCGTATCTCGTTGCGCACCGCCTGCACAATGCCGGTGATGATCAGACTCATGGCCGCGACCAGCCACAAAACCGCAATCAATGCTACTCCGCGCCGGGTCACGCCTGGTTGTCTCATTGTGCTGATCCGCCAATCACAGTGGATCTGAAGCTGTTGTCGCCCTGTGGCAATGCGTGTAGCGAGATGGTCCATTCTGGCCAGTCGCCTTGGTCATCTGTCAAACCCAAGCGTATCTGCTCGGGCAGAGCATCAATGATAGGCCACCCATTTTGCCAACCGGCGGGCCAGGCTTGAGCAGCATTTTGATTTTGTGGTGCTATCCCTTGGGCTTGCACCGTCATTTTTCTTATGCCCGAAACGAGGACCCGGAATTCAGCGGTCGACCAATCAGGAAGAACAACGTCCGGGTTCCACGGCAAAAACCGCAATACGAGTTCCTGTCCGGTGCCATTTTCTTCGATCGAGAGCCGAAAGAAGTGCCGCCCCCCTATATTGGGTCGAGCGGGCATGATGCCAATCCAACTCAGGCTTTCAGGGGTAGCCACAAACGGTATGATTCTCTTGCCAGTGGCACCGGGCTCATCGACGGTCATGGCGGAGGCACGGCTCAAGGTTTGCCGCAGGAAGACATGCGCCACGCGGATTTCATCGAGCCGCTGCAGCCGCTGGTCGATCCTGCTCTCGGTCTGCGCCATGCTGCGCAGGGCGGAAACCAGGCCGATCATGATGATCGACAGCAAGGACATCACGACCAGCAGTTCCAGCAAAGTAAAACCGCATTGAGGAGTGGATCGCCGCGCGGCGCCCGCTCTGATGCCGGCAATGATGGGAAAACAGGCTGTATTCACGGCACGACCTCGCCGGGTCGAGGCTTTCTCTCTGGCAGCAATGTGACCAGATCGAACTGCCCCGGGCGCGAGCCGGCCGTCCAGGAGACGGCGACCCGAACTTCATGCAGAGGCACAGCCAGCGGGCTATTGATACCGCTTTGATACGGGCGGCTTCGCACTTGCCACTTGAAGCCGGCACTTTCGCCATCCTCGTTCCAGCCGGATGCGCGAACACTGGACTGACGATTCAACAGTGATTCTGCCAACCAAGCCGCATTCTGGTGTTGAACCGCGTCGCTGACGTGGCTTGCGCTCCCGCCCGCCACCCGATACAGCAAACCCAGCGACATGGCCATGATCGCGAAAGCCACCAGCATTTCCAGCAAAGAAAATCCGCGCTGCCTGCTCATGGTGTGCGCGCCTGTTGTGTGATCTGCCCGAACAGCCAGTCAACCCGGATGCGCACACCGGCGCCGGAAGCTCTGACCAGTTCTATGGTGCCACCGCTGGAGCCGCCCTCGGGCAAAAAAACAATGGCAGTCTGTTGCGTGTTGTCTGGCAGTTCCTGGGTGCCAACCGTGGTCTTGACCTCGACAGAGGATGGAAGCGCTTTGAGGGGACGGCCCTCGATACCGAACTTGCGATCGGCCAGATCGACGCGAAAGCTCACGGTCTGGCCATGGGAAAGCGCTTGCTGGCGAGCTTGGCGCAGATCAACCACGATGGCACGCACGGTATCGCGGTATTGACTGACCTCGCGCAATCGGTCAAAGGCAGGCGGCACCAAGGCGACCAGCAACGATCCAATGGCCAGCACCACCAGCAACTCAAGCAGCGTAAAGCCCAGCGGGCGTTGCGTGCTTGAGTGGCGGCGCTGGCTGTGCCGCCCGTCAGGGCTTGTTGCGCACGTCGGCGTTTTCACCTTCGCCGCCCGGCAATCCATCAGCACCCAGCGAAGCAATGTCGATGCCACCATTGGCTGTTGGGCTGGCGAACACATAGGGTTTTCCCCAAGGGTCATTGGGCACGCCACCTTTGAGGTACGGGCCATTCCAGCCGTTGGCTGCGGCAGGCTTGTTGACCAAAGCGTCAAGGCCTTCGGCCGTGCTCGGAAAACGCCCAACATCCAGTTTGAAAAGCTCAAGCGACTTTTCAAGGTCGGCGATTTGCACCGCCGCGGTCTTGGACTTCGCGCCGCCGAGCAGGCCCAAAACCCGCGGCCCGACGAGGCCGGCGAGCATCGTCAGGATGGCAAGCACCACCAGCAGTTCGATCAAGGTGAAACCCTTGTTTCGGTACTTTTTCGGTGATGTGTTGGCGCTGGGTTTGTGCATGTATCGTGGACGTAGAGTGGGAAAAAATTATACCGCCAGGTCGTTGACCGACAGGATGCCCAGCATGATGGAGACGATGATGGCTGCGATCAGCATGCCCAGCACCAGGATCAGCAGGGGTTCGAGCAGGGTCAGCCCGCGCTTGATGCCGGTCTCGACATCGCGGTTGAAAATGCGCGCGAGCTCCAGCAGCATCGGGCCCAGGCGGCCGGTTTCCTCGCCGACTTTGATCAGGTTGATCGCCAGCGGCTCAAAGACGCCGCTGGACTTGAGCGCCTCGACCATCTTGCCGCCGCCTTTGACCTTTGGAATGACGCCTTCCAGGGCCTGGCGCAGGTTCACGTTGCCCACCGTCAGGGTTGCGATGCGCAGCGCCGACAGCAGTGGCACACCGTTTCCGAGCAGCGTGCCCAGCGAGCGCGAAAACAGGGTGAGGTCGTACTTGAGCATCAGCGGGCCTATCAGGGGCAGGCGCAACGCGCGGCTTTGCCACCAGCGCCGTCCGGCGGGCGAGTGCCACCACAGGCGCAGCACCCAGAACAGCGGCACCAGGGCAATGCCGATGAAGAGACCGTAGTCGGTGAACGCGTGTCCGATCGTCATGATGATTCGGGTCGGCGTCGGCAGCGCGTCGCCCATGCCTTTGAACAGCGTTTCGAACTGGGGCACGACAAAGCCCAGCATGCCGACCACCGACAGCACGGCCACGACCAGCAGGATGGCCGGGTAGATCGTTGCCGAGACCACGCTTTCGCGCAGCGCACGGATGCGCTCCAGGTGTTCGACCAGGCGCTCGAGCACGTCGCTGAGCTGGCCGCTGGCTTCGCCCGAGCGCACCATGTTGATGTAGAAGTCGCCAAACTGCTGCGGATGCCGCGCCAGGGCCCGGCTCAAAGGCACGCCGCTCTTGACATCGTCGAGGATGGTCTGGGTCAGCTTTTCCATCGCGGGTTTGGCGTTCATGCCGATCAGCACGCGCAGCGCGTTGTCCAGCGCCAGGCCTGCCTTGAGCATGATCGAGAGCTCGCTGGTCATGACCAGCATGTCGGCCTGCGTGATGGCCGTGGACCTGAACAGGCCGCTCATGCGCGACGGCGACGGGGCCTGGCTGTCATCCGGCGGCTTGACGCCGGGTACGGCGGAACCCGCGCCGACCAGCGCGATCTGCAACGGCGTCAGGCCCTGTGAGCGCAACTGGTGCATCGCCTGGGCCTGGTTCACAGCCTGCAGCCGACCCTCGACGATGCGGGAGTCGGCCTGCGCGGCTTGCCACTGGAAATCAGGCATCGGTGTGGTCCTCGGTCACGCGCAGCAGCTCGTCCAGGCTGGTGATGCCGGCGGCCACTTTGAGCAGGCCGTCCTCGTAAAGCGTGTGCATGCCCGCCTCGGTGGCTTTGTTGTGCAGCGAGGCGGCGTCGAGTCCATCGAGGATGCCGCGGCGCATGCGGTCGTCGATGAGGAGCAGTTCGTGGATGCCGCAGCGCCCGGTGTAGCCGGTCTGGCGGCAATGCTCGCAGCCCATCGCCTTGTAAAGGCTGGACGGCTGCAGGCCCATGCGCTGCATCCCGCTGCTGCGCAGCAGGGCTGGCTCTGGCGTGTAGGCCTGCCTGCAATGCTCGCACAAGCGGCGCACCAGCCGTTGCGACAGCACGCCGTTGACCGAGGAGGTGATCAGGTAGGGCTCGATGCCCATGTCCTGAAGGCGCACGATCGCCCCGGCTGCGGTGTTGGTGTGCAGGGTGGAAAGCACCAGGTGCCCGGTCAGGGCCGATTGGACCGCGATCTGCGCCGTTTCGCCGTCGCGCATCTCGCCGATCATGATGATGTCCGGGTCCTGGCGCAGGATGGAGCGCAACGCACGCGCAAAGCTCAGGCCGATCTGCTGGTGCACCTGGATCTGGTTGATGCCCTCGAGCTGGTATTCAACCGGCTCTTCCACCGTGATGATCTTGAACGCGTCGGCGTCGAGCTTGGACAAAGCGGTGTAGAGCGTGGTGGTCTTGCCCGAGCCGGTCGGGCCGGTGATCAGCAAAATGCCGTGCGGGCGCGCCAGCAGCTGGTTGAAGCGTTCCAGGTTATCCGGCGCAAAGCCGATCGCATCGAGGCTGTAGCGCACGGTCGTGCGATCGAGCACGCGCATCACGACGCTCTCGCCATGCACGGTGGGCACGGTCGAGACGCGCAGGTCAAGCTCGCGACCTTTGACGCGGGTCCTGATGCGCCCGTCCTGCGGCAAACGCCGTTCGGCGATATCCAGGTGCGCCATCAACTTGACGCGGGAATTGACGGCCGCGCTGAGTTGGGGAGAGACAATCTCGTCGGTGCGTATCACTCCGTCGACCCGGTAGCGCACGTGCAGGCCGTCATCAAACGGCTCCAGATGGATGTCGGAGGCCCGCAGGTCGGTGACGCGACCGATGATCTGGTTGACCATACGGATCACCGGCGCCTCGCTGGCCAGGTCTTTCAGGTGTTCGACAAAATCACCGGCGTCGGCATCGAAGTCAAGGCTCTCGTCGGCGCTGCCCTGCTCGTCACTCGAAGTCAGCGCTCTTTGGATATCGGATTCAATCGCAACGCAGGGGTGGATCGTCAGGCCGGTCGCCAGCGCGAGCGCCTTGAGAACAAAGGCATCGTCGGGCACGGCCATGGCCACGGTCAGGCTGCTTTCGTCCAGACGCAGCGGGTAGACCTGATGGTTGCGCAGAAAGTCTGCTTGCAGTCCTTCGACTTCAGGCGCAAGGACCGGGAATTCGTCCGCCGGGACAAACGGCAGTCCCAGCAGCTTGGCCTGGGCTTGAGCCACGTCAATTTCGGACACCAAGCCCAGGTTGACCAGCACCGCGCCAAGCACCCCGCCTGTTTCTTCACGGGCCGAGGCTGCGCGCTCCAGGTCGCGGGCCGAGAGCCTGCCCGCGCTGACCAGCAGTTCGCCGAGCCGGGCCAGCTTGTCTTCAGAAGCAAGCGGGCTTGGCAATATTTCTGGAGCAGCGGTCATTGGTAACAGGCCTGTTCGTAGCGTAGGCGGCTATGGTAACGGCAAATCGCGCAGCCGCCGGGCGGGAGATCCTGCTGCAACTGATTAAGATAGCGCCATGCCATCACCCCTGCAGCACCTGCTTGAAAACAACCGCGCCTGGGCGGCGCGGATGGAGCAGCAGCGGCCCGGATTTTTCAATCGGCTGGCGCAGCAGCAGACCCCCAAGTACCTGTGGATTGGGTGTTCCGACAGCCGTGTGCCGGCCAATGAGATCACTGGGCTCGATCCGGGCGAGGTGTTTGTGCATCGCAATATTGCCAATGTGGTGGTGCACTCGGACCTCAACGCGCTGTCGGTGATCCAGTTCGCGGTCGATCACCTCAAGGTCGAGCACATCATCGTGGTCGGTCATTACGGCTGCGGCGGTGTGCTGGCCGCGCTGCGCGGCACCCGCGTCGGTCTGGCCGACAACTGGCTGCGGCATGTGCATGACGTGAAATTGCGGCATCGCCGCCGCATCGAGCATCTGACTGCGATCGAGCAGGAGGACGTGCTGTGCGAGGTGAACGTGATCGAGCAGGTCGGCAACGTGGCCCTGTCCAACGTGATGCAGGATGCGTGGGGACGCGGCCAGCGGGTCTGCGTGCATGGCTGGTGTTACGGCCTGAAGGACGGCTTGGTCAAGGACATGGGCGTGAGCATGCAGGGGTCGCATGAGGTGGTTGACGTCTTTCGCAATGCCCTCAAACGCTACCCGCGCGGCAGTTCGACAAGAGCCTGATCCGATGTTCCCCCAGCGCCTTGACTCGACACTGGCCTATGACATCGCCAAGGCGATGATGGACGGCTTCAACCGGCATTACCGCCTGTTCCGCACCGAGTCGGCGCGCGCCAAGCACCGTTTCGAGACGGCCGACTGGCACGGCCAGCAGCGCGCCCAGCGCGAGCGCATCGAGTTCTATGACCTTCGGGTGCGCGAGTGCTCGAACCGGCTGGGGCGAGAATTCAGGGCCGGCGAGCAGCCGATGGACATCTGGCAGCAGGTCAAGCTGCATTACATCGGGCTGCTGGTCAATCACCACCAGCCGGAGCTGGCCGAGACATTTTTCAACTCGGTCACGACCAAGATCCTGCACCGCAGCTATTTTCAGAACGACTTCATCTTTGTGCGCCCGGCGGTCAGCACCGAATACATCGAGAACGACGAAGCGCAGGCCCTGCCCACCTACCGCTCCTACTACCCGACGCGCGACAACATGCAGCAGGTGCTCGAGCGGATGATCAGCGACTTCGATCTGCGCCGGGCCTTCGATGACCTGGGCCGCGACTGCGATCTGGTACAGCGGGCCATGCGCAAGCGGCTGGGGGACATCACGCTGCGTGCGAACTTCCAGCTCCAGGTGCTGTCCGGCCTCTTCTTTCGCAACAAGGGCGCCTATCTGGTTGGCAAGATCATCAACGGGTTCAACGAGCACCCGTTCGCGCTGCCCGTGCTGCACAACAAGGCAGGCAAGCTGGTCATCGACGCGGTGTTGTTCGGCGAGGATGACCTTCTGATCCTGTTCAGTTTTGCGCGTGCCTACTTCATGGTCGACATGGAGGTGCCCAGTGCCTACGTGCAGTTCCTGCGCAGCATGATGCCGCGCAAGCCGCGCAACGAGATCTACAGCGCGCTGGGCCTGCAGAAGCAGGGCAAGACCCTGTTCTACCGTGACTTCCTGCACCACCTGCGCCATTCGTCCGACAAGTTTCGCATTGCGCCCGGCATCAAGGGCATGGTGATGCTGGTGTTCGACCTGCCGTCGTTCCCGTATGTGTTCAAGGTCATCAAGGACTACTACCCACCACAGAAGGACACCACCCGGGAACAGATCAAGGGCAAATACCTGTTGGTGAAGCAGCATGATCGCGTCGGGCGCATGGCCGATACGCTCGAGTACAGCGAGGTGGGCTTTCCGCGGGATCGTTTCGACGACGAGCTGATTGCCGAAATCGAGAAATTTGCCCCCAGCCAGCTGGAGATCAGCGACCGCGACGGCGACGGCCAGACGGAAGTCATCATCAAGCATGTCTACATCG
>JBMOJJ010000131.1:0-9957 GCA_049315845.1 Rhodoferax sp. | reverse complement strand
GCCGTACCCGTGCTCCTGGGCATCGGCGAACACGAAATGCGGGTTCTCGGCCAGGCGCTGCGCTGTCTGGGCATTGCCACCACCGCGCGAAGTGATGCTGGTACCGCAGAACTCCACACCCACGGTGGCGCTGGACGGCTGCGCATAGTCCGCCTTGATGTGCCCGACCCAGTTGGCATGCACGTCACCGCCCAGTACCACCGGATTGGGCACGCGGTGGCGCTGCAAGGCGTCGGTCAGCCGGGTACGGGATGCGGAATAACCATCCCAGCCATCGTTGAACAGTACGGAGCCCGGCCCGGGTCGGAAGTCGCGCTGGCCGAACACGGTTTGTTGCCCGATCACGCTCCAGACACATTCGGCGGTGTCACGGCGCGCCAGCGATTGCTCCAGCCACCGCTCCTGTTCGGCACCCAGCATGCTGCGTCGGGCGTCCATCCAGGCCGGGCAGGACGCCGGGTTCACGGTGCTGGAGCCTGGCTGGCCATCGCGGGTGCAAACCTGCACATCCCGGTGCTGGCGCCCATCGAGCAGGTGAAAGCTGGCCAACCTGCCGATCTGCACGCGCTCGTGGACACGGACGGCAGCCATGCCGCCGGCACCGGTTCGCGCCCGTGTGAAAGCCGCAGCGCGCAGCGGCATGTGTTCATACCAGGCCTGGTAGGCCGCGCTGCGTCGGCGCGCGAAATCGGCCGGGCTCGCGGGGTCGCGCGCGCCGCTGTTGCCAGGGTGTTCCCCGGCATAGTCGTTCTGCACTTCATGGTCGTCCCAGCCCATGAGCCACGGGCAGGCCTGGTGCATCGCCTGCAGATCCGGATCGCTTTTGTACTGGGCGTACCGATTGCGGTAGTCGTCCAGCGTGAGCACCCAGCCGCCAGCAGGCTGGCGCACGCGGCCTCCAGTGCCCGGATACTCATAGAGATAGTCACCCAGAAACAGCACCGCATCGACGTCCTCGTCGCGCAGGTGGCGCCAGGCGGAGAAATAGCCGTCTTCCCACTTCTGGCAGGACGCGTAAGCCATGCGCCAGCGGGCTACCGCGGCGTCGGCCACCGGCAGGGTGCGGGTGCGACCGACCGGGCTGACCGCACCGCCCACCACAAAACGGTAGTAGTACCAGCGATCGGGTGCCAGGCCGTCCACCTCCGCATGTACCGAATGGGCCAACGCGGGCTCGGCCGGAGACCGGCCATGGCGCACGATCCGCCGGAACAGGGCGTCGTCTGCCACTTCCCAGGCAACGGCCAGGAGGCCACCCGCCGCCAGGGCGGCAGCATGCTCCGGCTCTGCCTGGACCAGCCGCGTCCACAACACCACCGAATCCGCAGTCGGCGAACCGCTGGCGACACCCAGTGCAAACGGATTCTCGGGCCAGCGTACCTGGCCCCAGGCGCCGCGTGGCAGGCACAGTGCCGAGGCGCCCGCCAGGGCCAGACCCAGCCATTGGCGTCGGTCAGTCACCGAAGTACCTTCGCGCGACGGCACCCAGCACTTTGGAGCGGCCCGGCTGTGCTCATTGCAGGCTCTTGTGGACACGCCACAGCAGGAACGCCACGATCGAGAGGTTGAGCAGGTTCCACGCGACGCCATTGATGAACGCCGCATGGTAGGAGCCGGTCCAGTCGAAGATCGCGCCCGACAGCCAGCCGCCCAGCGCCATGCCGATCAGCGTGGCCATCAGCACCGTGCCGACGCGCAGGCCGGCCTGCGCGGGTGTGAAGTACTCGCGCACGATCAGCGCGTAGCTGGGCACGATGCCGCCCTGAAACAGGCCGAACAGGCCAGAGACCAGGTACAGCGGCACGAGGCCGTCGAAGGGCAGGAACAAGAGCAGCGCAACGCCTTGCAGCATCGAGCCCAGCAGCAGCGTACGCAGCCCGCCGATATGGTCCGAGACCCAGCCCGACAGCAACCGGCTGACAATGCCCAGGCCCATCATCAGCGACAGCATCTGCGCGCCGCGGGCGGCGCCAAAGCCGAGGTCGGCGCAGTAGGCGACGATGTGCACCTGCGGCATCGACATCGCAACGCAGCAGGCGACGCCGGCCACGCACAGCAGCAGTTGCAGGCGGCCCGGTGTCTGTCCGAGCGGCTGTGCCGTGTCCGACTGGCCGAGGAAGCGCGCCGACTTGGGTGCCGGCGCAGCGCCTTCTGCTGCCGCGCCGGCGCCGGAGGGTGGCGGGCGGCGCAGCAACAGCGCGAGCGGCGCCATCGTCAGCAGACAGAAGACGGCCAGACCAAAATAGGTCTGGCGCCAGCCTGCGCTGTCGATGAAATGCTGCAGCACCGGCGGCCATACCGCTCCGGCCAGGTAATTGCCGCTCATGCAGATCGCCACCGCGATGCCGCGCCGGCGCGTGAACCACAGCGAGGTGTCGGCGACCAGCGGCGCGAAGGTCGCGGAGGTGCCTAGCAGGCCGATCAGCAGGCCATGCGCCAGGCTGAACTGCCACAGGCCGTCCGACAAGCCTGCAACGACGAAGCCCAGGCAGAGGCCGAGCGCGCCGATCAGCGTGACCGCCATCACGCCAAAACGGTCGGCGAGCCGCCCCATCAGGATGCCGCCGATGCCAAAACCGATCAACGTCAGCGTGTAGGGAAGCGAGGCGTCGGAGCGCACGATCCCGAAATCGCGCTGCACCGCGGGCAGCACGACGGCGGTGACGTACATGCCGACGCCGCCGATGGTCATCAGCAGCAGCGACACCAGCAGCCGCGCCCAGGCGTAGGCGGACTCGAGCTCATGACGCGGGGCGGGGACTGGGTACATCGGGAGCATTTGAACCGATCTGGCTGCGCGATGGTTGTATTATCAATACGTCTTTCACCCCGGGCCATGCCATGACACGCGACCTTTCGATGGAACCGACATTCAAGCCCCAGCCGGTCTGCGGCGCGGGCCCTTGCGCCTTATGAGACGCCTGCTGGCGGCAGTGCTGCTAGTTTTCGCGATCGGCTCTGCGCTGGCGCAGGACAAGCCGGCCGAGGCCCCGCCCGAGGCCAGCGTGCTGTTTGCCAACCGCACGCTGACGGTGTTGCGAGTGCCTTTTCTGGGCGTCAGCCCCGAGCGGCGCGCGCGGCGCGCCGAGGCGGTGCTGAAGGAAATTGCGGCCGGACTGGGCGAGGGAAAGATTACGGTCCAGGTCGAGCCGCAGGGCCATGCGCTGCTGGTCGACGGCGAGCTCGCGCTGATTCTGACGCCTGGCGACGCCGACCCGCTGCGCGCGCAGACGCTGGCGCAGGCCAGCCAGGCGGCGCGCGCGGCCCTACAGCGTGCGCTGGCCGAAACGCGCGAGGGGCGCGACCTGCAGCGCCTGCTGCGCGGCGCGCTCAACAGCCTGCTGGTCACTTTGATTGCCATCGCCTTGGCAGCGCTGACCTGGCGTGCACGCGGCTGGGCCAGTGCCCGGCTGGCGGCGCAGGTGGCACGGCACGCGGCCCGCGTGCGCGTGGCGGGTGCGGAACTGCTGCACACCGAGCGTCTGGTGGCGATCGTCGGTTTGGGCCTGCGCTCGCTATCGGTGGTGGTGGTGGCTTTCGTGGCCTACGAATGGTTGAGTTTTGTGCTGAGCCAGTTTCCCTACACAAGGCCGTGGGGCGAGGGGCTGACGGCCTTTTTGATGGGCATCGCCACGAATCTAGGCCGGGGGGTATTGCAGTCGCTGCCCGACCTGGTCATTGCGATCGTCATCTTTCTGATCGCGCGCGGCGTGATCGGGATGTTCCGTCCGTTCTTCACACGCGTGGCCAACGGCACCACCAAGGGCGGCTGGCTCGACGCCGATACCGCGCGCCCGACGCAGCGCCTGTTCAGCGTGGCGGTAGGCTTGTTCGCCGTGGTCATGGCCTACCCCTATCTGCCCGGCGCCGGCAGCGATGCGTTCAAGGGCATGTCGGTGCTGATCGGCTTGATGGTCTCGGTCGGCGGCTCCAGCCTGTTCAGCCAGGCCGCCAGCGGCCTGGTGCTGATGTACTCGCGCACGCTGAGGGTCGGCGAGTATGTGCGCATCGGCGAGCACGAAGGCACGGTCACCGAGACCGGCTCCTTCACGACCCGCATCCGCACCGGCCTGGGCGAAGAGTTGACGCTGCCCAACGCGCTGGTGCTGGGCACGGTGACGAAGAACTACTCGCGCGTGATGCAAGGGAGCGGTTTTGTGGTTGACACGGTGGTGACGATAGGCTACGACACACCCTGGCGTCAGGTCGAGGCGATGCTGATCGAGGCCGCAAACCGTACGATTGGCGTGCGTGCGGATCCGGCGCCGCGCGTCTTCCAGACCGCGCTGACCGACTTCTATCCCGAGTACCGGTTGGTCTGCCTGGCCGGTCCGAGCCAGCCGCTGCAGCGCGCGCAGGTGCTTAGCGCGCTGCATGCCAATATCCAGGACGTCTTCAACGAATACGGTGTGCAGATCATGTCGCCGCATTACCTGGGTGATCCTGCCACCGCCAAGGTGGTGCCACCGCAGGCCTGGTACACCGCGCCGGCGCGTGACCCCCAGGCGCAGGAAAACAAGGGCACCCCATGATCAACAAAGGCCGACTTGCCTAAGGAAGACCGCAGCGCCAGGGCATCCTCGCCAACGCTGGCGGTGCCCAGTGGGCGGGGGTCGCGGCTGGCCCGACTCGGCTGGATGGCCACCGGCATCGCTGGCGGCATGGTGGCCGAAGGCGCGCGCCAGCTGGCGCAGGGCAACCGGCCCAAGGTGAGCGACCTGCTGCTGACGCCAGCCAATGCGCGCCGGGTCGCCGACCAGCTGGCCAAGCTGCGCGGCGCGGCGATGAAGGTCGGGCAACTGATCTCGATGGACTCGGGCGATCTGCTGCCACCGGCGCTGGCCGAGATCCTGTCGCGTCTGCGCTCGGACGCCCGGGCGATGCCCAAAGCCCAGGTGATCGGCATGCTGGACGCCAACTGGGGCAAGGGCTGGAGCAGCCAGTTCAAGCACTTTTCCTTCGCGCCGCTGGCGGCGGCCTCGATCGGGCAGGTGCACCACGCGCGGGCCATGGACGGGCGCGAGATGGCGATCAAGATCCAGTACCCCGGCGTGCGGGAGAGCATCGACAGCGATGTCGACAACGTGGCCGCGCTGCTGCGCATGTCGGGCCTGCTGCCCAGGCAGATGGATGTCAAGCCGCTGCTGCGCGATGCCAAGCGCCAGCTGCACGACGAGGCCGACTACCTGCGCGAGGGCAAGTACCTGCAACGCTACGGCGAACTGCTGGCCGACGCGAGCGACTATGCGCTGCCGCAGTTCCACGCCGACCTGACGACGCGCAGCGTGCTGGCCATGTCGCTGGTCGGTGGCGTCCCGGTCGAGACGCTGGTGGATGCGCCGCAGGGCGAGCGCGACCGCGTGGTGGGCCTGCTGTTTGCGCTGCTGCTGCGGGAGGTTTTTGAATTCAGGCTGGTGCAGACCGACCCCAACTTTGCCAACTACCGCTATGACACCCGCAGCGGGCAGCTGATCCTGCTGGACTTCGGCGCGACCCGACCCTACAAGGCGGGCCTGGCGAACGAGTTCAGACGCCTGATGAAGGGCGCGATCAACGGCGACCGCGCGGCGATGAGCGCGGCGGCGATGGCGATCGGCTACTTCGACGACAGCACGCAGCACCGGCACCGGCAGGCCATCCTGGACCTGGGAGAACAGGCCTTTGAGCCCTTCTGCCAGCCGGGCGCCTACGATTTTGGCGCAACCGACCTGCCGGCGCGCATTCACGAGGGCGGCATGGCGCTGGGTATGGACCGCGAATTCTGGCAGTTGCCGCCAGCCGACGCGATGCTGCTGCAGCGCAAGTTCGGCGGCCTGTACCTGCTGGCGATCCGGCTCAAGGCGCGGGTCGACCTGCATGCGCTGGCCCATGGCAATTGAAATCAACTCGGACGAGGTGCACAGCGCGCCGCTGCCTTCGGCCACGGTGATGCTGTTGCGCGATAGCGCGCACGGCCCCGAGGTGCTGATGATGCGCCGGCATGGCAATTCGAACGTGCTCGGCGGCGTGCATGTGTTTCCCGGCGGCAAACTCGATCCGCCGGACTGCAGCGTGGACGCTGCGCTGCTCGACCAGCCGCTGCACCGATTGCACCAGGCGCTGAACCAGAGCGACCTTGACGAGCGGACCGCGGCCGGACTGCATGTGGCCGCGCTGCGCGAGACCTTTGAGGAATGCGGTCTGCTTCTGTGCCGCGGTGCGTCGCCGGATGTCGTGCGGCAGGCGCAGCAGCTTGCGCGCGCGGGCCAGGGCTTTCTCGCCACCGTTCAACAGCTGGGGCTGGCGCTGCAGACCCGTGAGCTCGCGCCGTGGTCGCGCTGGATCACGCCGCGCGTGCCTTCGGTCAGCAACAAGCGCTTCGACACTCGTTTCTTTGTGGCGCAAGCGCCGCACAGCCAGCAGGCGCGGCATGACGAGCACGAAGCCACCGAAACGGTATGGCTCAATCCCCGCGCCGGCCTGCAGCAGTACTGGGACGGCCGCATTGACCTGGCGCCGCCGCAGATCATGAGCCTGAGCCAGTTGAGCCACTTTGGGAGCGTGGCGGACCTGATGGCCGCTGCCCGCGGCCGCTCGCCGGCGCTGATAGAGCCTGAGCCTTTCGACCAGGACGGCCAGCGCGTGATCTGCTATCCCGGTGATCCGCGCCACCGCGTCGCAGAGCCGGCCTGGCCCGGCCCGAAGCGCCTGATCTACCGCAACCGCCGCTTCGAGCCCGAGGGCGGGCTGGCGGCGCTGTTGCCCTCAGCTTGGCCGGGCAGCGCCTGACAGGGTCCCCGGTCTATTTGCCGGCCTCGGCGTTGAAGTCCTCGATCAGCGCGTCCAACTCGGCGCTCTGCGTGCGCAGGCAGCCCCAGTAATTGCGGTGATCATCCCATTGGGTGCGCAGTTCCTCGACGCTCTTGCCGAGCTGCTCGACCCAGGAGAAATACTTGAGCTGGTGCACACGGCGCTTGTCGATGTGAGAGAGTTCCAGCACTTGGTCGATCGAGATGCCTGACAGACGGTCGTAGTCGCGATCGGCCTGGCGCTGGTCGTAGGCACCGCGCTCGGCGGTCAGTTCAGTCAGGCGGCTCTGGTACATCGCCATCGAATCGGTGAAGACGGTGAAGACGACGTCGTTCTCGCCGAGCTCGTAGTACTTGGCGAACTTGATCGCACCTATCATATTGCCGATGCTCGAAATCCCCATCCATTCGAGTTTTGCAAGAAGCTCCTTGCTGACACCGTTCTCTGCCAGCATCTTCTGCCCGGCGGCCTCGTTGAAGAGGCGCGCGAAACGGATCGGCAGTTCGTCGTCGACACCGACCGCCATGTCGGTGTCGCGCAGGTTGTGGATCCACGGAATGTGCTTGTCGCCGATGCCTTCGATGCGGTGGTCGCCAAAGCCGTTTTCCAGGATCGTCGGACACTGCAAGGCCTCGGCCACGCCAACCCTGGCGCCGTGGAAGTTGTCGCGCAGGTAGGAGCCCGCGGCCATCGTTCCGGCCGAGCCGGACGACAGCACGGCGCCGGCCACCACGTCACCCGGTTTGGCAATCTTCTTGAACACTTCTTCCATCGCCGGACCGGTGACGTTGTAGTGCCAGAGCGAATTGGGCAGCTGGTCGAACTGGTTGAAGATGACCGCTTCCGGGCGCGTGCGCTCGAGCTCGATGCACTTGTCGAAAATTTCCTTCACATTCGATTCGCAGCCCGGCGTGGCGATCACCTCCTCGGCCATGGTGCGCAGCCACTCGAAGCGCTCCTTGGACATGCCCTGCGGCAGGATCGCAACGCTGGGGCAGGACAGCAGGCGCGAGATGTAGGCGCCGCCGCGGCAGTAGTTGCCGGTGCTTGGCCAGACCGCCTTCTTGGTGGTCGGGTCGAAGCGGCCTGTCACGAGCTCGGGCAGCAGGCAGGAAATGGCCGGCCCCACCTTGTGCGCGCCGGTCGGAAACCACTTGCCGACGATGCCGATGATCCTGGCCTTGGTGCCCGTGATGGCCTGCGGCAGCTCGACGAAGTTGACGCCGCCGAATCCGCCTCCCTGCTCGACCGGCTGGTTGTGCCAGTTGATGCGAAACAGGTTGCGCACGTGGACGTCCCACAGGCCAATGTTGGCCAGCTCATCCTTGACCGTCTGCGGAATCAGCGACGGGTCGCGCATCTGGGCGTAGGTCGGCAGGATGATGCCTTTTTCGCGGCAGCGTGCGATGTTCTTCTTGCGCTGTGCGGCATTGATTTTGAGGTCGATCATTTTGTGTTTCCTTGTAATTTCATGCATCCAGCCCGAGTCCGCGCGCCGCCGCAGCGATGTCCTTCAGGCCCGAGCCGGTGATCAGCAGCACGCAGACTGCCTGTTCCGGGATCGACTCGCGCACCTTGAGCCAGCCGGCGAAAGCCGTGCTCGACGACGGCTCGGCGAACAGGCCGCAACCGCTTGCGAGTTTCTTCTGTGCGACAAGAATCTCGTCGTCCGACACGATCACCGCCCGGCCGGTGTATTTCTTCAGTTTGGTCAGCGCGTGCAGCCCGTTGCGCGGCACGTCAACCGAAATCGAGTCGGCCAGTGTGCTGGAAGCGACCGGTTCGCCAAAGGCGTCATTGCCGGCGAGCGGCGAGGCCAGCGCGCGCGCGATCGCGCTCGAGCCTTCGGCCTGGCAGGCCCAGACGGTCGGGATCTTGCTGATCCGGCCCAGCTTCAGCAGGTCTTCGAAGCCGCGGTAGACGCCGGCCAGAATGACACCGTCGCCGACCGGGACGAAGACATGGTCGGGCGCGCCCGAGCCGGCCTCCAGCAGGTCGTCGACGATCTCGAAGGCGACGGTCTTCTTGCCTTCGATCGTCAGGGGGTTGTAGGCGGTGTTGCGCGACAGCGAGCCGGTGCGCTTCGAGTAATCCAGCGACAGATCAAAGGCTTGGTCGTAAGTGCCGTCCACGGCGACCAGCTCGGCACCGTACTGCAGCACCTGGATGCGCTTGGCAAGCGGCGCCCTGGCCGGCAGAAAGACCTTGATGCGCAGACCCGCTGCGGCGCCGACCGCCGCCATGCTGGAGGCCGCATTGCCCGTGGACGCGAGCACGATTTCCTTGACACCATGCCTTTTTGCGAAGGCCGCGACCAGCCACGAGGCCCGGTCCTTGAACGAGCCCGACGGGTTGCAGGTGTCATCCTTCAGCCACAGATGGGGGGCGCCGAATTCTTCGCGCAGGCGCAGCGGTGACCACAGCGGCGTCTGTCCGACCGGTATCGGCGCAAACCACTGCGGCTCGATCGGCAGCGGCACGCTGCGCGGATCGGCATCGCCCTCCCACTGGACTTCCAGAACGCCGGCCAGCGGTCGGTCTTTTTGCTGCTGCCCGGCGCAGGCGTTGCAGAGGTAGCGACCGGGTGCTATCTCGTAGGTCGCGCCACACGCGTGGCAGCGGTAAAACCATTTCATGTTCGGACCTGCCATGCGGCCGTCACAGCGGCGGCGGTATCGCGCCCTTGCGCTCGACGATCATCCGGTACTGCTCGGGTTCACGGTGCCGGGCGAAATTAAAGGTGGTGTTCTTGAAGGAATTGCACAGATCGAGATCGCAGCGCGCCACCGCCAGTTCGTCGCCGGTCGTGGTGCAGGCGCCCACCGTTTCGCCCGACGGTGCAATGATCAGGCTGTTGCCGATCAGGTCGCAGCCTTCCTCGCGCCCGGCCTTGGCGACGCCGACGACCCAGGTGCCGTTCTGGTAGGCACCGGACTGCATCACCAGCTGATTGTGGAAATGCGAGAGGTTGTCGTGCTCGGGCGCGGGCGGATTGTGCACCGGTGTGTTGTAGCCGAGCAGGATCATCTCGACCCCCTGCAAGCCCATGACGCGGTAGGTCTCGGGCCAGCGCCTGTCATTGCAGATGCACATGCCGAAGATGCCGCCGAAAGCGCGCTTCACACCAAAGCCCAGGTTGCCGGTTTCGAAATAACGCTTTTCCAGGTG
>JBMOJJ010000130.1:0-9968 GCA_049315845.1 Rhodoferax sp. | reverse complement strand
GCAGCAGGCCAAAGGCGTACTCGCCCTCGACCTTGATGGTGGCGCCCTTGATGCCGGCGGTGTCGCCCGCCGTCTCGTCTTCGATCGTGACCGCAAAGCCTTTGCGTTCGGCGTAGCGCAGGTACTGGCGCAGCAGCATGCTGGCCCAGTCGCAGGCCTCGGTGCCGCCGGCGCCAGCCTGGATGTCGACAAAGGCATTCAGCGGATCGGCCGGGTTGTTGAACATGCGTCGGAATTCCAGCCCTTCGATGGTCTGCGCCAGCTTGGCGGTGTCGGCCTCAATCGTCAGCAGGCCGTCCTCGTCGCCCTCGTCCCGGCTCATCTGGTAGAGCTCGGTGTTGTCGGACAGTTCGGCGCTGAGGCGGTCGAGCGTCAGCACGACGCCGTCGAGCGCCTTTTTCTCGCGGCCCAGTTCCTGGGCGCGCTTGGGCTCGTTCCAGACGGTGGGATCTTCAAGCGAGGCGGTGACGGTCCTCAGGCGTTCGGCTTTGGCATCGTAGTCAAAGATACCCCCGTAACTCGAGGGTGCGCGCGCTCAGGTCGGAGAGTTTGCTGCCGATGAGGTTGATGCGTTCTGCGTCCATGCTGTGTGTCCTGACTGTGTGGGTTGCAATTTACCCGGCATTTTCGCACTCAATCGATAAAACGCTCTATCAGCGCCGCCAAAACCTCGGGCTGGTCGTGGTGCAGCATGTGGCCGGCATCGTCGATGCGGGCGATTTCCACCTGTGGCACGGCCGTCAGGCGCTGGTGAAATTGCGCCAGCGTGTACTTGCCCTTCCACCAGAGGTCCAGGCTGTTGTGAGTGCTCTCGACGCACAGCACCGGCATGCTCAGGCGCCGGTAAATCTCCAGCACCTCGTCAACGCGGTACAGCTGGGCGTTGGAGACCTTGTGCGCCGGGTCGCCCAGGATGCGCCACTGGCCCGGCGTGTCTTCCCGCGCCCAGTGCTGCGCCAGCCAGTTGGCCTTGTCGGCGCCTAGGCGCGGATTGGTCTTCATCAACCGGCGCGCCACCCCCGCCGCGCTGTCATAGGTGGTGAGAGCGAGTTCGCCGCGGTGCAGCTTCTTGAGCTCGTCCATCCAGACGGCATAGCGGGCCGGCGCCTTGTCGGGCGTGGTGGCGGGCATGCCGAAGCCCTCGAGATTGATCAGGCGGCGGATGCGCTCGGGCCGCACGCCGGCGTACAGCATGGCCACATTGCCGCCCATGCTGTGGCCGACCAGATGGACCTGGCTCCCGGGCGCGTAGTGGTCCAGCAGCAGGTCGAGGTCGGCCATGTAATCGGGAAACCAGAAATTGTCCACACCGCCGGAGCCGGTTCGGCCATAGCCGCGCCAGTCCGGGGCGATGACGTAATGCTCGTGGCCAAGCGCATCGACGACGAACTGGTAGCTCGCCGCCACGTCCATCCAGCCGTGCAGCATCACCAGCGGCAGCCGGTTCGGCGCCGACTCGCCCCACACCTGCACGTGGTACTGCAGATTGCGTATAGGGACAAACTCGCTATGGGAAATTCTCTTGGCTTGGTACATTTGCAGCATGATACGGAGACCCAACGTGAACGTCAGTCAAAACAGCGACAAAGCCGGAGCGCCGGCGCCGGACCACTACGCGCGGCTGCATGCCAGCTTCGAGTGGCTGGTGCCGGAAAAATTCAACATCGCGCAAGCCTGCTGCGCGCGCTGGGCGGCGTTGCCCGACGCTGCCTCCCGCGTGGCCGTGCACGCGACAGACGCGGCCGGAGCCCGCGCCTCGCTGACCTATCTCGAGTTGCAGCAGCAGGCGAATCGCCTTTCCTGCGTGCTGACCGGCCTGGGGGTTCAGCGCGGCGACCGGGTGGCGATCGTGATGCCGCAGCGCTTCGAGACCGCGGTGGCCTACATGGCGGTGCTGCAGATGGGCGCGGTGGCGATGCCGCTGTCGATGCTGTTCGGGCCGGAGGCGATAGAGTACCGGTTGCGCGACGGCGAGGCGGTGCTGGCGATCTGCGATGAGAGTTCGATTGCCAGCGTTGCGGCGGTGCGCCCGGGCTGCCCCCTGCTGCGCAGCGTGCTGGGTGTGGGCGGCGCCCATGCTGCCGGCGCCGACCTCGACTACCGCCTGATGCTGGCGCGGGCGGCGCCGCTGTTCACGCCGGTCGAAACCGGTGCGGACCAGGCCGCGGTGCTGATCTACACCAGCGGAACCACTGGAAACCCGAAGGGCGCGCTGATCCCGCACCGGGCGCTGATCGGCAATCTGAGCGGCTTTGTCTGCAGCCAGAACTGGTTCGGTTTCAATGGCCGGGACAACAAGGAGACGCAGGCGGTTTTCTGGTCGCCGGCCGACTGGGCCTGGACCGGCGGCCTGATGGACGCCTTGCTGCCGACCCTGTATTTTGGGCGGCCCATCATCGCCTTCAATGGGCGTTTCAGCCCGCAGATGGCGCTGCAGCTGATGCGGCAATTCGGCGTCACACACACCTTTTTGTTTCCAACCGCGCTCAAGGCCTTGATGAAGGCCTACCCCGGCAGCGGCGGCGCGACGGTGCGCCAGCAGTACGGGCTCAGGCTGCAGGCCATCATGAGCGCCGGAGAGGCGGTCGGTGACGCGGTGTTCGACTACTGCGAGGCGCAGCTCGGCGTCACCGTCAACGAGATGTTCGGCCAGACCGAAATCAACTACATCGTCGGCAATTGCGCGGTCCACTGGCCCGCCCGACCGGGCAGCATGGGCAAGGGCTACCCCGGCCACCGCGTTGCGGTGATCGACGACGCCGCTCAGGAGTGCCCGGTCGGCGTTGCCGGCGACGTGGCATTGAACCGCTTTGACGTGCATGGCCAGCCCGATCCGATATTTTTTCTGGGCTACTGGAAGAACGAGGCGGCTACGCGCGACAAGTTCAGCGCCGACTGGTGCCGCACCGGTGATCTGGCCACGCGCGACGCCGACGGCTACCTCTGGTACCAGGGTCGCAGCGACGACGTCTTCAAGGCCGCCGGCTACCGCATCGGACCGGGCGAGATCGAAAACTGCCTGGTCAAGCACCCGGCGGTTGCCAATGCGGCCGTGGTGCCCAAGCCGGACCGCGAGCGCGGCGCCGTGGTCAAGGCCTACGTGGTGCTGGCGGCTGACTTTGTCTCTGCCAGCGGCTACCGCCCAGGCGCCGATCCGCAATTCGAGGCCGATCTGGTGGCCCGGCTGCAGGCGCATGTCAGGGAAAAGCTGGCGCCCTACGAGTACCCCAAGGAGATCGAATTCATCGAGGCGCTGCCGATGACCACCACCGGTAAGGTGCAGCGCCGCGTGCTGCGCCTGCAGGAAGTCGAGCGGGCCAGGGTGCGCGGGGAGGGCGAGGCGGCGCCGCGCAAGACACCGTAAACTCGCATCTTTTTTGCATTGGGCAGTTTTCCATGACACTGAAGACGATAGCGCTCGGCCAGAGCGATTTGCAGGTGACGCCGATCTGCCTTGGCACCATGACTTTTGGCGAGCAGGTCGACGAGCCGACCGCGCATGCGATCCTCGATCGTTCGCTGCAGCGCGGCGTGAACTTCATCGACACCGCCGAAATGTACGCGGTGCCGCCGCGCGCCGAGACCTTCAACGCGACCGAGATCATCATCGGCAACTGGCTGGCCAAAAACCCGTCGGCGCGGCAGAAGTTGGTGCTGGCGAGCAAGGTGGCCGGGCCGGCGCGCGGCATGACCTGGATCCGTGGCGGCAGCGGCGACCTGACCGGCGCCGACATCATTGCGGCCTGTGAAGGCAGTCTCAGACGCCTGCAGACCGACGTCATCGACCTGTACCAGATTCACTGGCCGGTGCGCCATGTGCCGGCCTTTGGCATGCTCTATTTTGACCCGTCGAAGGACGCGCCGGCAACCTCGATCCAGGCGCAGCTGGAGGCGCTGCACACGCTGGTGCGCGCCGGCAAGGTGCGCGCGGTGGGCCTGTCCAACGAGACGCCTTACGGTGTGCACGAGTTCGTGCGGCTGGCCGATGCGCAGGGCTTGCCGCGTGTTGCCACGGTGCAAAACGGCTACAGCCTGCTCAATCGCACGGTCGAGAACGGGCTCGACGAGACCATGTACCGGCTGGGCGTTTCCCTGCTGGCGTATTCACCGCTGGCGTTTGGCCTTCTGACCGGAAAATACGACGCCTCGGGCATGACCGGGCCAGGCGCGCCGGCCGCCGCGCGCCTGGCCCGGTTCGAGTCGACCCGCAAGCAGCGCTGGGGCCGGCCCGATGCGCTGACGGCGGCGCGCCGCTACAACGCGCTGGCGCTTGAAAACGGCCTGACGCCGACGCAACTCGCGCTGGCTTTCTGCTACACCAAATGGCAGGTTGCCAGCACCATCATCGGCGTCACCTCGGTGGCGCAACTGGACCAGAACCTCGACGCCTGGGGCGCCACGCTGTCGCCGCAACTGCTCAAGCAGATCGACGCCATCCGCTGGGACCTGCGCGACCCGGTGCTGTAGCGGCAGGCGAACCCGGCCATGGCAAAGCACGTCAGCGAAACGCCCGCCACCCAGTTGCTCAAGGCCGGCAAGGTGGTCTTCACCGAGCATCCTTACCCGTACCTGGAGCATGGCGGCGCGCTGCACAGCGCGCAGGTGCTGGGCCTGGACCCGTTCATGGTCGTCAAGACGCTGATCATGCAGGACCAGGATGCCAGGCCGCTGGTGGTGCTGATGCACGGCAACCGCAAGGTGTCGACCAAGAACCTGGCGCGTCAGATCGGCGCCAAGTCGGTGGAGCCCTGCCAGCCCGAGGTGGCGAATCGGCACAGCGGCTATCTGGTCGGCGGCACATCGCCGTTCGGGACGCGCCGCGCGATGCCGGTCTACATCGAGGCATCGATCCTTGAACTGCCGAGGATTCTGATCAATGGCGGGCGGCGCGGCTATCTGCTGGGCATCGATCCGGAGGTTTGCGTGTCTGTGCTGGCGGCCAGGCCGGTGCAGTGCGCGCTGGCGGACTGAGCGCTTGCGAGGGTCCGGGCCGGGCTGGCAGAATAGGGCTTGATGCGCCAGCCTGTGGCCGCAGCAGGAGAATTCCTTGGACTCGATGCAATCTTTCTTCCCCCTGGTGGCGACGCTGCTGGGTTATCTGACTGGGTCGCTCTCGTTTGCCGTGATCGTCAGCCGCCTGATGGGGCTGAACGACCCGCGCACCTTTGGCAGCAAGAACCCGGGCGCGACCAATGTGCTGCGTTCGGGCAACAAGTCGGCAGCCATCGTGACGCTGCTGCTCGACGCGGCCAAGGGCTGGCTGCCGGTGATGCTGGTGCGGTGGTACGGCAAGCCGTACGGGATGGAGGAGGGCACGATGGCCATGGTCGGCCTGGCCGCGTTTGTCGGCCATCTGTACCCGGTGTTTTTCAGGTTTGTCGGCGGCAAGGGGGTCGCGACCGCCCTGGGTGTGCTGCTGGGCATCGGCTGGGTGCTGGGCCTGGCAAGCGCCCTGGCCTGGGCCCTGATGGCCTATTTCTTCCGCTATTCGTCGCTGGCCTCTCTCATCGCAGCGGTGCTGGCGCCGGCCTTCTATGTGTTTGGCGATGGCACCACTTGGTATCTGAACAAGGCTGTGCTGCTGTCGATCTCGATCATGTCGCTGCTGCTGGTCTACCGCCATGCCGAGAACATCGGCAGGCTGGTCAAGGGGACCGAGTCGCGCCTTGGCAAGAAAGGCTAGCGCTGCCTGCTGATCAGGCCGCGCGCCTGCTGGTAGACCCGCCAGGCCTGCCACAGGCCCGCGCCCCAGGAGATCGCGCGGGCCGGCCGCAGCACGACCAGCAGCACGGCGGCGCCCAGCGGCCAGGCCGGGTGCTCGGCCAGCCAGCGCAGCGCCTCACGCGCCTGATCGACCAGCGCCATCGGCTTCCTGAAGACCTGCGACTGCTGCGCCAGTGTCAGGCGCAATTGCGCGCTGCGCAGCAGCAGTTGCTGCCGGCGCAGTTGCAGGTCATCGTGTTTCATGCTGTTCGCCACGCTGCAGTCCGGTCCGGTCGCGTTCCAGTTCTGTCACGCTGGCCTTGAAGATGCCGTCGGGGCTTTGCAGCCGCTGGCGCGCGCTTTGCAGCAGCGCCAGACCGGCGGCCAGAAACAGCAACGTCATGGCGCCCACGGCGACCAGCCGGTAGGGGTCTGACACCAGCAGGACCACCAGAGCGCACAGCAGCAGCAGACCAACGCCCAGCAGTTGCAGTGCAATGATCGCCAGCAGCACGCTGTCGAACAGGCGCCGCTTCTCAAGCTCGACTTCGGTGCCTAGAAGCTCCAGCCGCACCTGCGCCATTTCCAGCACTGTGCCGAGCAGACGTCCGAGGGACGAAAAAAGACCGCCCGCCGCAGCGTTGTCGCTCATGAACGGCTGCCGGCTAGCGTCGGCTTACCAGCAAACCCAAAAGCATGCCGACGCCGGCCGCGATGCCGATTGATTTCCATGGGTTCTCGTGCACGAATTCATCGGTGGCGTGACCCGCTGCCTTGGCCTTGGCCACGGCGGCTTCCTGCAGCATCATCAGGTCGGCCTTGGCCTGGTTCATCCGGGTCTGTATCCGGCTGCGGATGTCGACCGCGGCGTCGCCGGCCTGATCGGCCGTCATGCGCAGCAACTCTTCGGCATCGGCAACTACCACCCGCAGGTCGCTCATCAATTTGTCTTTGTGCGCAGTACTCATGTCATTCATGGTGATCCCCCAGTTTGTCCAAGAAGCAGTTCAATGTAAGTCTTAGTGAGGGCCGGGGTAGTGATAAAAATCAAGGAACGAGCGATTGCTGTCAGTGCCTGTAGTCGCCCGGCGCGGCGGCCCGGATCTGCCGCAATGCCTGGGCGATGGGAGCCGCCATGCTGACGGCGTTGCTGGCGTGCGGGACGCAGTCGGTGCTCCAGATTTCGCTCACGCCAGCCTCCTGCAACAGCGCCACGGCGCCGGCCTCGAAGAGGGCGTGGGTGACCGCCACGTCGACCGAATCGGCGCCGGCGAGCAGCAGCAGCCTTGCCGCCCGGGCCAGCGTGTGCCCGGTGCTGGCAACGTCGTCGAGCAGCACCACCTGCCGTCCCGCGATCGCGATTTGCGGCAGCTCGATCTGCACCGAGCGGTCGCCGTGGCGGACCTTGCGGCAGACCGCGTGGTCGAAGCCGTGGCGGGCGCCGGCGCGCGCCACCCACTGGGCGGATTCTTCGTCCGGCCCCACCAGCAGCGCAGCCGGTCGGCGCGCCGCAAGCAGGTCGGACAGCGGGGCGGCGGCGCTGAGCACCAGCGTGTTGGCGGCGGGCACCGCTTCGTGCAGCGCGGCAACCCGGTGCAGATGCGGATCGACGGTGATGACGGCGTCGAACAGGCTGGCCAGAAACTGCCCGACAACGCGCTGGCTGATGACCTCTCCGGGCTGGAAGGCGATGTCCTGGCGCATGTAGGCGAGATAGGGCGCGACCAGGGTCAATTGGCTGACGCCAGACTGGCGGGCAGTCTGCGCGGCCAGCAGCAGTTCAAGCAGTTTCTCGTTCGGCATGTGCAGGCTGCGCAGCAGCGACAGTTGCGCCGGCAGCCGCTCCGGCAGGCGCAGCCTGAGTTCGCCATCGGGAAAGCGATGCCGCTCGATCGGCAGCAGACTCAGATTGCCGGCCCGCGCGATGCGTTCAGCGCTCTCGTGTTCGTCTTCAAAGTAGAGCAGCAACGGGATTGATTCGGAGTTTGATCGCATCAGAATTCCACGAACACCTTGGGCATTTCTTCCAGCGTGCCAATCGTGTACCCGCTCGACCTGGCGCAGGCCTGGCGGGCAAAATCAAGGTCGCTTGGATATTCGGCGTAGACGCGGTACAGGATGTCTCCCGCCAGCACCGTGTCGCCGAGCTTGTGCAGCAGGTCGACGCCGGCTCCTTTCACCTTGGGCGCGCCGGCCAGCCGCGCCACCCGCGCCACCTGCAGGTTGTCGATGCCGGTCACCACGCCGCTCGCGCCGGCGCGGACATCGAGCGTCAGCCGTCCCAGTTGCGGCAGGTTGTGGTTGAAATCGCGCTTGCCCTGGGCGGCAATGATGGCGTTCATCTTGCTGAGCGCACGGCCCGAGTCCAGGATGTCGCGCGCGATCGAAAAGCCGTCTCCGCCGCGCACATCGGGGCTGCACTCGATCAGCCGGCCGGCCAGGCGCAGGCACTTCTGCCTCAGGTCGACCGGCGCGCGCGGGTCGTTTTCAAGCACCCGCATCACGTCGCGCGCCTCCAGCACCGGGCCAATGCCGTTGCCGACCGGCTGGCGACCGTCAGTGATGACCACGTCGAGCGACAACTGCATCCGCTTGGCGACATATTCGAACAGCCGGCGCAGGCGCTGGGCGTCGGGCATTGAGCGCACCTTGGCGGTGGGTCCGATCGGGATGTCCAGCACCAGGTGGCTGGAGCCGGCGGAGATTTTCTTGGAGAGGATCGAGGCCACCATCTGCCCGGGCGAGTCGAGCGACAGCGGACGCTCGACCGAAATCAGCACGTCGTCGGCGGGCGACAGGTCGGCGGTGCTGCCCCATGCCAGGCACGCATGATGCTCCTGCACTATTTTTGAAAGTTGCTCGAAGGGCAGTTCCACATTGGCCAGCACCTCCATCGTGTCGGCGGTGCCGGCGGGCGAGGTGATCGCGCGCGACGATGTCTTCGGACACAGCATGCCGTGCGCCGCGACAATCGGAACCACCAGCATCGACGTGCGGTTGCCGGGAATGCCGCCGATGCAGTGCTTGTCGACCACCAGGCTGTCGTGCCAGTCGAATTTTCGGCCGCAGGCGACCATCGCCTCGGTTAGGAAGTAGACCTCCTCACGGTCAAGTTCGTTGCGGTTGGTGGCGACCACAAAGGCGGTCAGTTCGATCTTGGAATAGCGGTGCGCGGTGATGTCCCGAACGATCGACAGAAAATCCTCGCGGCTCAGGCGTTCGCCGCCGATCTTGCGATGCAGCGCGTCGATTGATTCGGGCGCCTCGGCCTGCGACACGCAAACGGTATGCCCGTTCTCGACGTCGAACTGTGCGAATGCATCCTCGGACAGGCCAAGCTCATGGCAGGCCACGATGGCCAGGTCATCGACCACGTTCAAGGTGGCCAGAATGCGCCGTCCGTTGGACCGGACCTCGACTTTGGAGAGCGCCTGGAAACCCTCGGCGCGGTAGACGCTGCAGTCGCGGTGCAGATAAACCACGTTCTCGTGGTAGGTGTCGATCGCGACGCGTCGCACGGCCAGGCTCGATCCGTTCGCCGGCCTGTCTTGCCGGTCGGTCTGTGTCAATGCCGGTTCGGATGCTGTGCTCATGGCGCTAGCCTACACCCGATCATGCCGCTGCGTCCACGCCAGTCTGTCAATGAAGCCGCTGAAGCGCCAAGAAAAAAGGACTTCGTCGAAGTCCTTTCAGTGGCTGGCCAGCTTGCTCAGACCCGTTTCCTGTATTCGCCGGTGCGGGTGTCGATTTCAACCTTGTCGCCCTGCGCGACAAAGATAGGCACGCCGACGTTGAAGCCGGTGGCGATCTTGGCGGGCTTGAGCACCTTTCCCGAGGTGTCGCCCTTGACCGCTGGCTCGGTCCAGGTGATCTCGCGCACCACGCTGGTGGGCAGCTCGACCGAGATCGCCTTTCCGTCGTAGAACACCACTTCCACGGTCATGCCGTCTTCGAGGTAGTTGAGCGAGTCACCCATGTTTTCGGCCTCGACTTCATACTGGTTGTAGTCGCTGTCCATGCAGACGTACATCGGGTCGGCGAAGTACGAGTAGGTGCACTCTTTCTTGTCCAGAATGACCTGGTCGATCTTGTCGTCGGCCTTGAACACGACTTCGGTTCCGAAGTTGGCAATCAGGCTCTTGAGTTTCATGCGCACGGTGGCGGAGTTGCGGCCCCCGCGGCTGTATTCGGTCTTGAGTACGACCATCGGATCTTTGCCGTGCATGATGACGTTGCCGGCGCGAATTTCTTGAGCGGTTTTCATA
>JBMOJJ010000483.1:0-2245 GCA_049315845.1 Rhodoferax sp. | reverse complement strand
GGCCCAGGCTCAGGATGCCGGTGTAGCCCCAGATCAGATCCATCGCCAGCGCACAGATCGCATAGCACATGATCTTGCCCAGCAGCGCCACCGCGTAGTCGCTCATGTGAAACAGGCTCTCTCTGGGCACCAGCAGATTCAAGCCGGGGGCGATCGCGCAGACGATGACCAGAGCGACGACGAAGGCGCTCCAACCGGCGCGCGACAGCAAGGGGCTTTTGGCCGGGAGCGCGCTCGTCATCATGCCTCCGCCGAGCGGCCTTTCATCGCAAAGATTCCCTGCGGCCGCTTCTGGATGAAGATGATGATGAACACCAGCACCGCGATCTTGGCCAGCACGGCGCCGGCCCAGCCCTCCAGAAACTTGTTCAGCACGCCCAGCCCCAGCGCGGCATAGACGGTGCCGGCCAGTTGCCCGACGCCGCCGAGCACCACCACCATGAAGGAATCGACGATGTAGCCCTGGCCCAGATCGGGCCCGACGTTGCCGACCTGGCTCAGCGCGCATCCGGCCAGCCCCGCAATGCCGGAACCCAGCGCAAAGGCGTAGGTGTCGATGCGTGCCGTGTTGACGCCCATGCAGGAGGCGATCGGGCGGTTCTGCGTGACGCCGCGCACAAACAGGCCCAGGCGCGTGCGCCCGATCAGCCAGGCCACGGCGGCCAGCACGAAGATCGCGAAGGCGATGATCACGATCCGGTTGAACGGCAGCGACAGATTGCCCAGCACCTGCACGCCGCCACTCATCCAGGACGGGTTCTCCACACCCACGTTCTGCGCGCCAAACAGCGTGCGCACCCCCTGCATCAGCATCAGGCTGATGCCCCAGGTGGCGAGCAGGGTCTCCAGCGGCCTGCCGTACAGGAAGCGGATCACCGTGCGCTCCAGCGCCGCCCCCAACATGGCCGACGCCAGAAAGGCCACCGGCACCGCGGCCAGCAAGTACCAGTCGAACCCACCCGGCAGGTATTTCCGGAACAGCGCCTGCACCACATAGGTGGCGTAGGCGCCTATCATCATCAGCTCTCCATGCGCCATGTTGATCACGCCCATCAGCCCGTAGGTGATGGCCAGGCCCAGCGCCACCAGCAGCAGGATGCTGCCCAGGCTGATGCCGCTGAAGATCGCGCCGAGGCGGTCGCCCCAGGCCAGTGCCGACTCGACCTCGCGCAGGCTGAGCTGCAACGCCGATTTCACGTCCGGCTCGGTCTCCACTTTCAAGCGCGCCAGCAGCACGGTCTTGGTATTGGCCTGGGTGCTGCCGCGCAGCAACCTGGCGGCTTGCAGACGCCGGGACTTGTCGTCACTGTTGAGCAGCGCGGCGGCGCGCACCAGGCCAAGCTGCTCCTTGAGCAACGCGTTGGGCTCGGCGGTGTAGGCCTTTTCGATCAGCGGCAAGCGGGTCTCGTCGGCGTCGCTCTGCAACTGCTTGATGGCAGCGGCGCGCGTGGCCTGGTCCAGCGAAAAGAGCTTGAGTGCGGCCAGCGCCGAGTCGAGCTCGCCGCGCATGCGGTTGTTGTTCATCACGTCTTCGGCGTCCTCGGGCACGGCAGCCTCGGCCCCGGTGACCGGGTCGAAGCCCTTGCCGTCGCGCACCACAAGGACCATGTCGCCGGCCACCTTGACAGCGTCGTCCGACAAAGCCTGCAAGAAGGCTGCGGTGCTGGCATCGGCCGAGGCCAGCACCTTGCCCAGCGCCTCGACGCGGGCGTCGGATTCACCCACGGCAATGGCTTTGGCTTCGCCAGCGGTGAGCGCCTGCGCCGGGCCTGCCAGCGACAGCGCAGCAAGAAAACAGAGAAATCGAATCAGCATAAGAATAGAACCTGTAGGGTGGGCACGCTGCTGGATGCCCACTCTGCAACTCCTTTTTGAAGCTGCTGAATTGGGGTTGGACCCCAATTCAGCTCGCAATGACGGAATCAAGCAGGGGCTTATTTCTTCGCCGGCTCGTCAGGCTTGGAAGCGTTGCCTTCGATGTAGGGCGACCATGGCTTGGCCTTCACCGGGCCGGGTGTCTTCCAGACCACATTGAACTGGCCGTCGGCCTTGATCTCGCCTATGAAAACGCTCTTGTGCAAGTGGTGGTTCTTCTCATCCATCTTGCTCACGATGCCGCTGGGCGCCTTGAAGGTCTGTCCCGCCATGGCGGCAATCACCTTGTCAACTTCGGTGGACTTGGCCTTCTCCACCGCCTGCTTCCACATGTTGATGCCGATGTAGGTGGCTTCCATCGGGTCGTTGG
>JBMOJJ010000129.1:0-10070 GCA_049315845.1 Rhodoferax sp. | reverse complement strand
GGACAAAGCTGACAAAGGCAAAGGTCGTTACGGCGATCGTGGCGCGCACCGCATCGAGCGCATGGCGGCGCGCCAGCACGCTGTACGTGGCCCAGGACAGCGCCGCCAGCATGAACAGCAGATCGCCCTTCCAGACCTCGCCACCGTCGAATGCGCGCAGCAGGCTGGCACCGCCCACCATCAGGTCGCCGGCCACGATCAGGCCGAGTCCGAGCACGCGCGCCGGACCGATGCGCTCACCCAGCAGCAGCAGTGCCAGCGAGGCCGTCCACAGCGGCAGACTACCGGGCATCAGGACCGAGGCGTGCAGCGCCGGTGCAAACACGAAGCCGTTGTAGGCGATCAGCGCGTACAGCAGACCGCCAAAGATGCCGACCGAGACGGTCACCCGGGCCGGCAGCGGGGACAGATGAAAGAAGGACGAATGACCGACCCCCCGCGAGCGGTCCCGGCGCACCAGCCAGGCGCCCCACGGAAGCAGCACCAGGCTGGCTCCGACGATGCGGCAAAACGCGATGTCAAAAGGCGTCAGCGTGCCGCCGCGGGCCGGATCCGACGAGGCGCGGGCAATCAGTATGAAGGAGGTCCAGATCAGCACGGTGACGGCGGCCGCGGACAGCCCGACCGCGCGCTCGGACAGCCGGCTGGAACGGGGCAGTGTGCTGGAGACCATGGGCCGATTATCCTTGGCCGCCAGCAGCGGCCGGGAATCCAGAGGGTTTACCCCATTTGCGCAGCTTTCTCCGGCTCTTATGATCTGGATCAAAGAGGACGAGCTTGATCCCCTGAACAACCGGAGATAAATCAATGAAAAATTTCAAGACGCTTTGGAGTGCCTTGGGCGTGTCGCTGCTGGTCGCTGCCTGCGGCGGCGGCGATAGCGGTCCTTTGGGTACACAGGACCCGAACCCGGCACGTGGTGCACTGATGCAGACGCCGCCGCCGCGCATCACCTCGATGACGGCAGCCGATTTCAATGCCTTGTTGAAATCGAGTACGTCGGGTCAGCAACTGCTGGCACTGGCCGGCAC
This sequence comes from Rhodoferax sp., assembly GCA_049315845.1. GTDB lineage: Bacteria > Pseudomonadota > Gammaproteobacteria > Burkholderiales > Burkholderiaceae_C > Rhodoferax. The sequence goes on along the minus strand of JBMOJJ010000129.1, from coordinate 9,039 downwards.
ACCGGTCTGCGGCGTTGACGTCCAGTACATCCAGTACGGCACCGTGGGCGGCGCCAATGAGGCCACGACGGCCTCCGGCGCCCTGATGGTGCCTACCGGCAGCGACGCACGCTGCGCGGGCGCGCGCCCTATCGTCATGTATGCCCACGGCACCAACATTACCAAGAGCTTTAACCTGGCCAACATCACCGACAGCACCAACCCGGCCTATTCAGAAGCCTCACTGTTGGCAGCCTTGTACGTGGCTCAGGGCTATATTCTGGTGGCGCCCAATTACGCCGGTTACGACAGTTCCAAGCTGAATTACCACCCGTACCTGAACGCCGATCAGCAGTCCAAGGAAATGATCGATGTACTGGCCGCCGCCAAGAAGGCGTTGCCAACCTTGTTGTCGCCGACGACCGCCAGCGCCAAGCTGTTCGTGACCGGCTACTCGCAGGGCGGCCACGTCGCCATGGCGGCGCACCGCGCGATGCAGGCAGCGGGCATTCCGGTCACCGCATCGGCGCCGATGTCCGGCCCCTACGCCCTGGCAGCCCAGTCGGATGCCACTTTCTACGGTATGGTGAATGCCGGTGGCACCATCTTTTCACCCATGATTTTCACCAGCTTTCAGAAGGCTTACGGCAATCTCTACGCCAACCCTTCCGATATTTATGAGGCCGCCTACGCGACCGGCATCGAGACCCTGATACCGGGCCCTTACGACTTCACCACGGTCGTCACCAGTGGCAAACTGCCGCCGCTGGCGCTCTTCAGCAATACGCCTCCGGCACCTGCTTTCGCATCCATCACGCCGCCAACCGGAACCGGTGCCACCGACGCGCTGTTTGCCGCCGGCTTCGGTACCGGCAACCTGATCAAAAACAGCGCACGCCTGAACTACCTGCTCGACGCGATGGCCAATCCGGACGGTGTGGTCCCGGCCTTCAGCAACGGCGCGCCCTCCGCCACCGCCAAGAACACGATCCGCATCGCGGCCGTCAAGAACGACCTGCGTGGCTGGTCACCCTCAGCACCGGTGCTGCTGTGCGCTGGCAATGGCGACCCCACTGTCTTTTACAGTCTCAACACAGGCGTCATGGCTGCCTTGTGGGGCGGTTTACCCAAGGGCTTAGTGACGGTACTGGACGTTGACTCTCCCGTCACCGGGGCAACGGACCCATTTGCAGCAGCCAAGTTGGGCTTCGCTCAAAGCAAGACTGCCACCATCAACGCCGCCATTGCTGCCGGAAAAGATCCTGCCACTGCGGTGGTTGCAAGCTACCACGGCGGCCTGGTGCCACCGTTCTGCAACGCGGCAGCGCGTGGCTTCTTTTCGCAGTTCTAACGGGTCGGAGCAAACACAATGAAAACCACATTTTTCTCAGCATCCGTCCTGACCGCACTGGCCCTGAGCGCTTCGGGCAGCGCCATGGCGCAAGCGACAACCATCCAACTCGGCGTAGCCAACGTCAGCCCTAACTCGAGTTCCAGCGCCATCTCCGGACCCTTTACACCGGTGGATACGCTCAGTCTGAAGGTGCAGAACCAGACCACCGTGTATTTCAGCGCCGCACGCGAGATTGACTCGCATTGGGAAGCGCAGCTCGCTCTCGGTGTCCCGCCAACGCATGACGTCAGCCTGGTCGTGCTCAAGCCCACTGGAGTGCCGGGCAGCGTGGCAGCGCTGGACGGCGCCACAGTGGCCAAAGTGCGCCAGGTGGCACCGACTCTGTTTGCCAACTACAGGTTCGGCGAAAGCAGCAGTCAGATTCGGCCCTTTGTGGGCCTAGGCCTGAACTACACCGTCTTTAGCCCGGCAGATTCGACCGCAGTCGGCGATTCAGTCAATGGCGGCGCCACCAGCATCAAGTTGAAAAACTCGGTCGGTCTGGCCGCACAGGTGGGCCTCACTGCCAAGCTCGGTGGCCCGTGGTCGGTCACCGGTTCCTGGTCAACCGCCCAGGTCAAAACCACGATGACGTCCAATACCCTGGGCATAGAGCGCACAGCGGATATTTCATTCCACCCCTCGGTCTTCACAATCGCTGTGGGATACAGTTTTTAAGTACAAAGCAGATACAAAAGAGGCCCCTCGCGAGGGGCCTTTTTTTTTGCCGCATGCCGCTCTGGCGGTCCGGTCAGACGGTCGCCTGTTGGGCAAACAGGCCCTTGAGCACGCCTATCATCCTCGGACTCAACTGGTTGCACAGCTCTGCGTTGTACGACGCGTTGTACGGCACGCCGCTGGCCGCCAGATCGGTGTATTGGATCGTCGGATCTGGTTTTCCGTCCTGAGGACGCGACGGGTCCATGCTCGGCAACGGCATCTTCGCGGGCCCGATGGTCGCGATGTTCGGCGTATTGAATTTCAGATCGTTGCCGACAATCTGCTGCACGGCAACCGCGTACTTGCGCGATGTGGCGGCCGGCGTGCCTTCTGCCACCGCCGGGTCCACGTTGGTGGTCACTATCGATATCGTGTAGTCGCTGTGGAGGTAAATCTCGAAGGTTCGCAGCTGTTGCGGAAAATCCCTCAGCGACGAGGTTTCAACCTGCCAGAAGCCGCGTTCGGGCTGCGCCGGATCCGGCGACTTGAAGGCCTTCACCGCGTTCACATGGCGATGCCCCGCCATCCACAGGATCAGGTTGGGTGTGTTTTGCAGCGTGCTCACCAGGCCGGCCAGATCGACCGCGTTCCTGTGTTCCGGCAATGTGGCGGGCTCGTTCAACCACCACTCCATCTCGGATCCGATCGCTGCCACACCGATCGGCACATGGGCCGCGACGATCATGAGCTGATCTGCCGCCTGCCCGGCGGCGAGTTCGGCCTTGAGCCAGGCCCAGCGGGCGGCGTCGAGGTAGCCGTGGCCATGAATGTCGTTCGAGCCGTCGGCCTCTGATTGGGTGTTGTCAAGCACGATGACCTTGAGCGGCACATCCTTCCTGGGTACAAAGCTGTAGCAGGTAAAGCCCGGTGTGGCGCCATGCGGGCTCGTCCTGTCCACCAGATTGAAGCCGTGACCGACCGGACCGGTGCTGGTGTTGAAGAATTCCTGCACCCACTCAGCGCGCATCAGCGAACGGCGATCAGGGTCGGCGGCCACCTTGGGGGCGCCGGCAGCGAACGCCGGGCTGCTGGCCAGGCCGGTGTGGATGATGTTGCCGTAGGGGCTTGAGCCGTCGAAAACACCCATGTAGTACTTCGGCGTCGATTGGAGGTCCTTCATGTTGAACAGGGCCGGAAACGTCTTCAGCCTGGGAGTCAGCGCGTCAGCCACCGCCCAGACCGTGCCGGCGGTATAGGACTGGCGCAAGCCGACGCTAGGATCCGCATCCACCGGAAAGGATCCAATGAAGAAGTGGTCGTGGTTGCCCATGACCTGATACCACGGGATGGATTTGTCCAGGCCGGCGGCCTGGTACGGTTTCTGATAGTCGATGCTGTCGGCGCCGACGTGCGCGCCCGAGCTCGGGTTGATGACCTTGCCGTCGATCACATCGAGGTACCAGCGCAGCTCGTTGTATTGGGTGCTGTTGCAGGTGTCGCCGAGCGATATTCCGAAGTCGACCGGGTTTCTCTTGTGCAGCGCGTTGATGGTCTGGATGGCGGCATCGAGCACATGCGTGGTGTACATCATCACCGGCGAATAGATCGACGTGTTGTTGATCGCATAGCGCTCAAACTGCTGCAACAGCATCAGTTGATTGGGCGCTTCCTTGTCGGTGATGTGAATGTCCGTGAAGGCAAAGAAGTTCAGCAATTTCCTGCTTCTGCCCGGGCCTGGCTTGCTGTATCCGGCGGGCATGATGTCCGTCCTTGTCAGCACCGGAAGTCCGGCGCCGAAGCTCCAGTTGCCATAGCCAAACGCGTTGTACTGTGCCACCTTGTCGATCTCGTTCGGGGCGATCCCGGCCAACTTGGCGGGGAACGAGATCATCCGTTGCGCGGTCGTGGCGACGTTGGCATCGATCGGGTAGCGCTGCACCGGTCTGGCACCGACGCTGGCGCATCCGAAAGTCAGCGACGACAGGGAAATGGAGGTCAGCGATCCGGCCGAATAGCGCAGGAAATCCCGCCGTTTCGGCGCGCCTGTGTTGGCGCATGCCGATTTATCCGAAGCGTTGTTGTTCAGCATAGGGGTCCTCATTCTGCAATGACTGCATTATCGATCGCCGGTTCTTCTGTTGAACCGGTGAAATGAACGCGTGATTGCCCTCTTCTTGGCTGTGCCACGCCGTCAGCCGGCCGCGGCCCGCTGCAGCCGGTCCCGCACGCCATCCCAGTCGGGGCCAGGCGGCGGCGTCTCGATCCAGATCAGTCTGACGCCCTGGTCGTCAAACTCGCGCAGCACCGCGAACAACTGCTGCGCGGTGGCGGCCGCATCATCGGGCATGCGCCGGCTCAGCACCAGGCTGGAGCGGTTCTTCAGGAGGGCGCGCGCATAGGTCGCGATGGCAGGCTGCAAGCCTTTTGTCTGCGCCAGATCGCCGCCGAGCAGGTCCAGCGCCTTCTGCATCTCCTGCGCGTCCATCAGGCGTACCTTGGCAAGCGGCGCGTAATGCGAAGCCAGCGTGCCGGAAGCCCTCGGCATCGACGCGCTGGAGCCGACAAACTCCTGCATCGAAAACACCGGCTGGCCGCAGACTTGCCGCGCCTGCTCACGCGTGACAGCGCCCGGTCGCAACAGTACCGGCACACCGCGCGTGCAGTCGATGATGGTGGACTCGATGCCGACGGCGCAGGCGCCGCCGTCGAGAATCAGCAGATCGGCGCCGAATTCGCTTTGCACATGCTTTGCAGTGGTCGGGCTGACGCGCCCAAACTGGTTGGCGCTCGGCGCTGCAAGGCCCCAGACCGCAGCTTGCGGATGGGTCGGATCGTCGCCCGCGTCACGACAGGCCTGCAACAGGGCTTGCGCCGCCGGGTGCGAGGGACAGCGCAGGCCGATGGAATCCTGGCCACCCGCCGCGGCCGCGGCCACGCCCGCGCGCCGCGGCAATATCAGCGTCAGCGGCCCCGGCCAGAAGGCCTGCATCAACCGGCGCCCGAATTCCGGCACGTCCGCGGCAAAATGAGACGCGCTGGCCGCATCGAGCACGTGCACGATCAGCGGATGCGCGGCCGGTCGGCCCTTCGCTGCAAATATCTTGCCGACCGCCAGCGCGTTGTCCGCGTCCGCGGCCAGGCCATAGACGGTCTCGGTCGGAATGCCCAGCAATCCGCCGGACCGGATGCAAGCTGCGCCAGCCGCTATGGATTTGGCATCGAGCCCGTCCAGAATCATCGCCGGGGCCGCGCCTAGAAGGCCTCGATGCCCAGCAGGCCGGCGATTGCCAGGGCGGTGCTGCGAACCTCGCCGACAGTGGCGCCGGTGACGGTCAGGTGGCCCATCTTGCGCCCCTTGCCCGGCGTGAGCTTGCCGTACAGGTGCAGGTGCGCGCCGGGCAGCGCCAGCACCCGATCCCACGCCGGCGACACGCCATCGACCCACAAGTCGCCCAGCAGATTGAGCATGATGGCCGGGCTGTGCTGGCGCGGCTGCACCAGCGGCAGGCCGGCCAGCGTGCGGACCTGCAGCTCGAACTGCGAAAGGTCGCAGGCGTCAAGCGAATAGTGGCCGCTGTTGTGCGGGCGCGGCGCCATCTCGTTGACGACCAGCGAATCGTCCTGCAGGACAAAGAATTCGACGCACAGCACGCCGACGTATTGCATCTGCTCGGCCAGTCTGCGCGTCGCTGCCACGGCCTCGTCGGCCAGCGCCTGCGGCAGATTTCCCGGATGGACCGACGTCACGGCCAGAATGCCGGCGCGATGCAGATTGAGCTGCAGCGGCAGATTGACCATGGCACCGTCCCAGCCGCGCGCAACAATCACCGAACACTCGGCCTTCAGCGCCAGCGCCTTCTCCAGAACACAGCTGACGTTGTTGAGCTCGTCCCAGGCGCTGGCAAGTTCGGCGCGGTCGCGGACCCGAATCTGGCCCTTTCCGTCATAGCCAAGGCGCGCCGTCTTGAGGATGCCGGGCAGCAAATCGTCACCGATGTCAGCCAACTGCTGCGCCGACCCGATCACCGCGTGCGGCGCGCAGCGCACGCCACAGTCCAGAAAATGTTTCTTCTCGCGAGCCCGGTCCTGCGCGATCGCAACCGCCTGCGCAGTTGGCGCGACCGGCCGCGCCGCGCCGAGCGTCGTCAGGGCCGCTGCCGGCACGTTTTCAAACTCGGTCGTGATGGCCGCGCAGCGCTGCATCAGTTGCGCCAGGCCCTGTTCATCGAGGTAGCCGGTCCTGATGTGATAGTGGCTGACCAGGCCGGCCGGGCTGACCACGTCTGGGTCCAGCACCACGGTGAAATAGCCCAGCGCCTGCGCCGCCTGCACAAACATGCGGCCCAGCTGGCCGCCGCCCATCACCCCCAGCGTCGTCAGTTGCCCGCCGCCCATGCCGCCGGGCAGCAGTGCCGCCCCGATGCGGCTCGCCGCCGGTACTGCGCCACCCGGCCCGGCGCCGGCGTCCTGCGCGCTCATAGCAGCGGCGGCAGCGTCATGCCGCGAGACAATTCGGTTTGCTCGGCGCGAAATGCCAGCAGCCTGGCGCGCAGCGCCGCATCCTCGTTGGCCAGCATCGCGACCGCAAACAGCGCGGCGTTGGCGGCACCGCCGGCACCGATCGCAAACGTGGCCACTGGCACGCCCTTGGGCATCTGCACGATGCTGTGCAGCGAATCGACACCCATCAGGTGCTTGCTCGGAACCGGCACGCCCAGCACCGGCAGCACGGTCTTGGCCGCCAGCATGCCGGGCAGGTGCGCCGCGCCGCCGGCGCCGGCGATGATCGCTTTCAGGCCGCGGCCGCTTGCCGCCTCGGCGTAGGCGAACATCTCGTCGGGCATGCGGTGCGCCGAAATGACGCGCGCTTCGTGCACTATGCCAAACTGTTGGAGAATCTGGACTGCATGCTGCATGGTGTCCCAGTCGGAACTGGAGCCCATGACGACACCGATTTGAATATTTTTCATAGTGTTGGGGACAGAGCCTGCCGCTGCGCTACGCTTGCCTGGCGGCGGCCTGTCCCGCGAATGATCAGGATTGAATTTTACTTAACCACCCCGAGCCACTCGAAATGATGAACGTAACTGCCGAAAACTTTGATGCCGAGGTGATTGCCGCCTCGATGCAAATACCCGTCCTGATCGATTTCTGGGCGCCGTGGTGCGGACCCTGCAAGGTGATCGGTCCGCTGCTGGAAAAGCTCGAGACGAGCTATGCCGGGCGCTTCAGGCTGGTCAAGATCGACTCGGACCAGGAGCAGGAGCTCGGTCAGGCCTTTGGCATCCGCAGCATCCCGACCTGCATCCTGATGTACCAGGGCAAGCCGGTTGACGGCTTCATGGGCGCGCTGCCCGAGGGCCAGATCAGGGAATTCCTGGACAAGCATCTGCCCGAAGGCGATGTGCTGGAAGCCGAGGTGACGAAGGTTGAAGTGGGCGACGCGCCCGACGCGAATGACCCGCAGGCGATCCACGAGGCCTTGCATCAGGCGGTGCTGAAGAACCCGGACGACGAGGAGGCCCGCTTTGCCTACGTCAAGCTGCTGCTGGAGCGCGGGCAAACCGACGATGCCAAGGTCGCCTTCGCTCCCGTCATCGCCAAGACCGGCCTGGTGCGGCGTTTTGATTCGCTGCAGCGCTGGATGAATGCGATGGATTTCACGGCTGAGCGCGCCGAACTGGCCGCCTCAGAAAGCGGCTTCGATGTCAAGATTGCGGCCAACAAGCGCGACTTTGATGCCCGTTTTGGCAAGGCCCAAACGCTGATGGCAGCTCTGGACTGGACCGCGGCGATGGACGAACTGCTGGAAATCCTGATGCGTGACAAGAACTGGTCCGACGATCTGGCGCGCAAGACCTACATTGCCATTCTCGACATCATCGAACCGCCCAAAGTGAAGGTGGCCGACGGACAGATTCCACCGGTGGATCCGGTGGTGGCAACCTACCGGCGGCGCTTGAGCAGTGTGGTGCTGAGTTAGATCAGGCGGTCAGCCGCGCCATCGCTTCCTGGTATTTGGCCGCCGTCCTGGCAATCACTTCATTGGGCACGCGCGGCGCCGGCGGCGTCTTGCTCCAGGGCTTGCCGTCAACCTGCACCTGTTCCAGCCAGTCGCGCACAAACTGCTTGTCGTAGCTGGGCGGGTTGATGCCTTCCTGGTAGCTCTCGGCCGGCCAGAAACGCGATGAATCAGGGGTCAGCACCTCGTCCATCAGCGTCAGCGTGCCCTGCGCGTCCAGCCCGAACTCGAACTTGGTGTCGGCAATGATGATGCCCTTGCTGGCGGCGATCTCGCTGGCGGCCTTGTAGAGCGCGATGCTGATGTCGCGCATGCGCGTGGCCAGATCCAGGCCGATCACCGCCACCGTCTGCTCGAACGTGATGTTCTCGTCGTGGTCGCCGGCCGCGGCCTTGGCGGCTGGCGTGTAGATCGGCTCCGGCAGCTTCGACGCGTTGTTCAGCCCGGGGGGCAACTTGACGCCGCAGACCGCGCCGTTTTTCTGGTACTCCTTCCAGCCGCTGCCCGCCAGATAACCGCGCACCACCGCTTCCACCGGCAGGGGCTTGAGACGCTTGACCAGCATCGAGCGACCCACCACTTGCGGCACCTCGGCAGCGCTCACGACGCTCTCGGGCGCATCGCCTGTGAGGTGAATCGGGCAGACGTTCAGGCCTTTCGGACCGAGCCGGTCGAACCAGAACAGCGCCATCTGTGTCAGCAGCGCGCCCTTGCCGGGGATCGGCTCGCCCATGATCACGTCGAACGCGCTCAGGCGGTCGCTGGCCACCATCAGGATGCGGTCGTCGCCGACGGCGTAGTTGTCGCGCACCTTGCCCCTGGCCAGCAGCGGCAGCGAGGTGAGCATCGAGGTGTGCAGCGCGGCCGCCATGTCAGCGGACGACTTGCGCCAACTCGCCCCGTGCGTACTGCCCCGCCACCACCGCCAGGTTGTTGCCCTTGACCTTGCTGGCCTGGCCTTCGCAGCCGAATTCCAGGTAACGCT
>JBMOJJ010000482.1:0-2264 GCA_049315845.1 Rhodoferax sp. | reverse complement strand
AAAACACCATCATCATCGACGGTGCTGGCGCTGCTGCTGACATCGAAGCCCGCGTGAAGCAAATCCGCGTGCAAATCGAAGAAGCGACCAGCGACTACGACCGCGAAAAACTGCAAGAGCGCGTGGCCAAGCTGGCCGGCGGTGTTGCCGTGATCAAGGTTGGCGCTGCCACCGAAGTCGAAATGAAGGAAAAGAAAGCCCGCGTCGAAGACGCGCTGCACGCGACCCGCGCTGCGGTGGAAGAAGGCATTGTGGCTGGTGGTGGCGTGGCTCTGCTGCGCGCCAAGCAAGCCGCTGGCACGATCAAGGGCGACAACGCCGATCAGGACCATGGCATTGCGCTGGTGCTCAAGGCGATCGAGTCGCCGCTGCGCGAGATCGTTTTCAATGCCGGTGGCGAAGCCTCGGTGGTGGTGAACGCAGTGCTGGCCGGCAAGGGCAACTACGGCTTCAATGCCGCCAACGACACCTACGGCGACATGATCGAAATGGGCATCCTGGATCCGACCAAAGTGACCCGCACGGCTCTGCAAAACGCAGCGTCTGTGGCTTCCCTGATGCTGACGACCGAGTGCATGGTGGCCGAGTCGCCGAAGACAGACAGCGCCGGCGGCATGGGTGGCATGGGCGGTGGCGATATGGGCGGCATGGGCGGCATGGGCGGCATGGGCATGTAATGCTCCTTGCCTGAGTCTCCAGGCCGTCGTTGCAAGGACTTGCCGTAGCGCTGCTACTGTCTTCGCCCTTGCGCCTAGGCCTGAAGCCTCATGCGGCGTCGAACTACTGTTCTGTACTCGACACAAATTCAAAACCCGCCGGGCTCGCGCCCGGCGGGTTTTTTCAATGCAGGCGAACGTTCAGCTGAAGCATCATCCCGGCTGTGCCCAGCAGATCGAGCTGCACCGACCAGCCTGGCGTGAATTGATAAGCCAGGGCCGGCAGTATGACCGGCGAAAAACCCTTGTAGTTGTAGGGCACTTTGTCTTGATAGGGATCGACATAACCATACATCACACCCGCCGTCCATTTGAACGACAAGCCCTTGACGCCAACCAGGTCGTGAAAGACGCCTCCCCAGGGGTAGACGTAAATGCTGGGCTGCCCGAATGAGTTGGTGAACAGGACGACGCCGTCGAGTCTGGCGTCCGCGTGTTCGCGCTCCAGGCCAACCATGATCGTGTCCTTGTGCTCGCTGTCATAAGTGAAATGATAGGCGTAAGGGCTGAGCTGCAGGCTCAGTTTTTTGTCCTGCACTGGCTCCGCTGGCGTCACGGCTTGCGCGAAAGCAGCGCCGGCAAGCTGGGCCACAATCAGGGCTGGGCCGATGCGAATCAATTTCTTCATTTGGATAAAAGGGGCTGGGGTCATGCGATGCGTACGCAGTGTAACGGCTGTCATCGTGGCATTTTGCCTGCTGTGCGGCAGCGGCTGCGCCTGGCTCGATGTCAAGCAGCGCCAGCTGATCTACCGGCCCACGCCGGGCGTGCCCGCAGAATTCGCCGGCTTGCGCTTGGGCGACGAGCGCTATTTTCTCGAGGTGCCGTCGACTGCTGGCAGCGATGCCGCGCCTGGCGCCGGCCTGCCGCAAGCGGTGCAACGCATCGAACTCTGGTGGTTGCCGCATCCGGACAAGACCGCGCCGACCCTGCTCTATTTCCATGGCACGTTTCGCACGCTGTTTCAGAATTTGCCGAAGATAGACGCGTTGCGCGAAGCGGGCTTTGCGGTGCTGGCGGTGGAGTACCGGGGCTGGGGCCTGAGCACGGCGATCACGCCGTCCGAGCAATCGATACTGCAGGATGCCGATCTGGCCTGGGTCGAACTGCGCCGGCGCGAGCCGCGATCGCAAAGCCGGGTCCTTTACGGCCACTCGATGGGAAGCGGCGTGGCGGTCGATCTGGCCAGCCGCCTGCAGGCGCAGGTCGATTACGGCGCGTTGATTCTGGAGTCGGCTTTCACCAGCTTCAGGGATGTGGCGCTCGACGCCGGCCTTGTCACCGGTCTGGCCGCCTATGCCAACAACGAACGTTTTGCCTCGGACGAGAAGATCGGCCGCGTGCATGTCCCGCTGCTGATGATGCACGGCAGCCTGGATTCGACCATTCCGATGCGCCTCGGGGAAAGGCTGTTTTCAGCCGCCAATCCGCCCAAGGAGTGGCGCACGATCGAAGGCGGCGAGCACAGCGACCTGCAGCAGGCGGACCGGGCCGGCTACCAGGCCACGCTGCGGCGCTTCGTCAGCAAGTACCTGGCGCCGAAACCGC
>JBMOJJ010000128.1:0-10113 GCA_049315845.1 Rhodoferax sp. | reverse complement strand
AAGTCCGGCGCAAAGCCAAGGCCGACGGTGAAGGGTCGCGGCCGCAGTGTGGCGAGCATCCGGTCATAGAATCCGCCGCCGTATCCGAGGCGGTAGCCGCCGGCCGCGTAACCGACACAGGCGACGAACAGCAGCGTCGGCACGATGACCTCGGTGTCCTTCGGTTTCGGGATGCCATAGGCGTCCTCCTCCATCGGACAACCGGGATACCAGGCATGAAAAGTCATGCTCTTGTGCACCTTGACCACCACCGGCAGGCCGATGCGCCGCGGCTGCGGCCGCTCGGTCAACTCGCCGTCTTCCTTCCATCGGTGCAGCGCCGGCAGCGGATCAAACTCGCCCTTGATCGGCCAGTAGGCACCGATCACCGCGTCGGGGCGGCCGACCAGCCAGATGCGCATCACGCGCTGCAAAAGATCGGCGCGCTGTAGTCGATCCGGCAGGCTCAGACGTTGTTCGATAAGCCGTTTGCGCAGGGCTTTTTTTTCCTGCGCTCTTTTGTCGTCAGATTTATCCATAATCACCACATGCGTTTTCAACCCATTCTGACATCGATTGCGCTCGCAGTGTGTCTGGTCCTGATCGTGACCCCCGACGGCCATGCCCAGACCAGCGCGTCAGACCGCTCGCCCTCCGACGACTTGATGCTGGAAATGAACCAGGCCTTCAAGAAGGGCAACGGCAAGCGCCTGACGGCCTTGCTGCCGCAGCTGCGCGGTCACTTGCTGGAGCCCTGGGCGGCCTACTGGGAACTGCGCACCCGCCTTGACACCGCGGCGCCGGAAGAAGTCCAGCAGTTTCTGCTGCGGTTCGCCGGCACCTACCAGGAAGACCGCCTGCGCAACGACTGGCTGCTGCTGCTGGGCCAGCGCCGCTACTGGGCCGACTTTGCCAGCGCCCATCCGCTGTTCCGGATGAATGACGACCGCGAGGTGCGCTGCTATGCGCTGGCGATTGATCCGGCGCAGGACAGCCCGGACCTGGTGACGGACTTCAAGCGCCAGTGGCATGGACAAAAAGAGGCCGACGATGGATGCGCCTATGCCGCGGCCCAGCTGTACGGCGCCAGGCGGCTGACCGACGACGACGTCTGGCGCAAGGCGCGACTGGCCATGGAAGCCAATCGACCCAGGGTCGCCAGGGCGGCCGCGGCCCTCATTTCACCGGCCGCCGCCGCGCCGATCGACGAGCTGAGCAGCCAGCCGGCGCGCTTTCTGACCAAACATGTGGTCGCATTCAGGCGGGTCGCCAAGGAAGCTGTGGTGTTGGCGCTGATTCGTCTGGCAGCGAGCGATCCCGACGGTGCCGCCGGCATGCTGGAGAAGCACTGGAGCCTGTACCTCAATTCGGAACAACGCTCCTGGGCCTGGAGCGTGATCGGCAAACAGGCGGCGCAGCGCCTGTCGGGCGATGCCGCCGACTACTTTGCCAAGGCCAGGGACAGCGATCTTGACGACGATCATCTGGGCTGGAAGGTGCGCGCCGCGCTGCGCCAGGGTGACTGGAAAATGGTGCTGAACGCGAGCCAGGCGATGAGCGCGGAAGCCCGCCAGGACGCGACCTGGGCCTATTGGCAGGCGCGCGCGCTGCTGCAGCTGAAGAGGTCCGAAGCGGACCGCGACAACGCCAGCAAGCTTCTGCAGGGCATTGCCGGCGTGCGCGGCTTCTATGAACAACTGGCGCTTGAGGATCTGGGTCAGCGCATCAGCGTGCCGGCAGCTCCGGCGCCCCTGACCGCGCAGGAGAAGGAGAACGCGCGCCTGAGCCCGGGCCTGAACCGAGGGCTGTACGCGATCCAGATCGGACTGCGCAGCGAGGGCGTGCGCGAGTGGAACTACCACACCAACCTGCACAATCGCGGCGGCATGAGCGAGCGCGATCTGCTGGCCGCCGCCGATCTGGCCTGTCAGCGCGAGGTCTGGGACCGCTGCATCGCCACCAGCGAGCGCACGCGCTCGCTGATCGACTTCGGGCAGCGTTTCCCGATGCCGCACAAGGACGCGGTGCTGCAGCGCGCGACGCAGATCGGTCTCGACCCGGCATTTGTCTATGGCCTGATCCGCCAGGAGAGCCGGTTCGTCATGGATGCCCAATCGGGTGTCGGCGCTTCAGGCCTGATGCAGGTCATGCCGGCAACCGCGCGCTGGACCGCAAAGAAGATCGGACTGACTGATTTCAAGCCGCAGCAGATCAACGACCGCCATACCAACATTGCGATCGGCACCGGCTACCTCAAGCTCGTGCTCGACAGCTTCGATGGTTCGATGCCGCTCGCCGCCGCCGCCTACAACGCCGGGCCGGGCCGTTCCAGAAACTGGCGCGGTCACAATGGTGCGGCCGCCATCGAAGCGGCGATCTGGGCCGAAAACATCCCCTTTGCCGAGACCCGTGACTACGTCAAGAAAGTGCTGGCCAATACCACCAACTACGCAGCGCTGATCAGCGGTCAGCCGCAGTCGCTGAAAAGTCGTCTGGGACTGATCGGACCGAAAGATGCAAAAGCATCCGAAGCGGACCTCGAACTGCCCTGACGCGCTGGCAGGGATGAACTGGAGAAACCGATGCTGAAGCTGATCATTGGCAACAAGAACTACTCGTCATGGTCGATGCGGGTCTGGGTGCTGCTCAGGCATGCCGGCATCCCGTTTGAAGAAGTGATGGTTCGGTTTGACGCATTCGATCCGGGGTCTTCCTTCAAGCAGACCGTCGCTGAGCTGAGCCCGGTCGGCAAGGTCCCGGTACTGGTCGATGGCGCCCTGGTGATCTGGGACACGCTCGCGATTGCGGAATATCTGGCCGAGCAGTTCCCCGGCAAGCAGCTCTGGCCGACAGAGCGGGCCGCGCGCGCCAGAGCCCGCAGCGTGTGCGCTGAAATGCATGCCGGCTTCGCCGCTCTGCGCGGCCATTGCCCGATGAACATCGAGGCGTCATTGCCCGACACCGGCAGCCTGATCTGGCGCGACAAGCCTGCCGTGCGCCAGGACCTTGAACGCCTGGTGGAAATGTGGCAGGGCTTGCTGGTAGAACACGGCGGACCGCTGTTGTTCGGCGGCTTCAGCATCGCTGACGCCTACTTCGCCCCGTTGTGCACACGGCTGAAGACCTATGCGCTGCCGGTTCCATCCCGGATCAAGGATTATCTGGAGCGCGTTCATGCGCTGCCGGGGGTTCGGGCCTGGATCGAGCAGGCGCTGGCGGAGCAGGACTTTCTGGCCTTCGAAGAACCCTATCGACTGCATCGCTAGGCATATGGCCCCCACGTTTGCCGCTTCGCGTGCTGCACTGCCCCCCGAGAGGTCGCAGCCTTGCTTGGGGCGGCCCGGCGCGACGGCTGGCATGCAAATCTATCTGGTCGGCGGCGCGGTGCGCGATGCCGTGCTGGGGCTGCCGGTGCAAGACCGGGACTGGGTGGTGGTGGGCGGCACGCCAGAGCGACTGACCCAAGAAGGCTTCACCCCGGTTGGCAGGGATTTTCCGGTGTTTTTGCATCCGAGAACGCATGAGGAATTTGCGCTCGCCCGCACCGAGCGCAAGACGGCGCCGGGCTACCGCGGCTTCAGCGTCCACGCGGCACCGGATGTGACGCTGGAACAGGACCTGACGCGGCGTGACCTGACGATCAATGCAATGGCCGTGGCAGTGGATTCGAGCCAGCTTGAGGGCCCGCTTGATCTGGCAGGCGCCGAGGTGATCGATCCCTGCGGCGGGCAAAAGGATCTGGCGCAGAAGGTCTTTCGGCACGTGACCGGGGCGTTTCGCGAAGACCCGGTGCGCATCCTGCGCGTAGCCCGGCTGGCAGCACGCTTCTCCGACTTCACGCTGGCAGGCGAGACCCTGATGCTGATGCAGGAGATGGTGCAGGCGGGCGAAGCAGACCATCTGGTGCCCGAGCGCGTCTGGCAGGAACTGGCAAGAGGATTGATGGAGAACTGCCCGTCTCGCATGTTTGCCGTGCTGCGCGACTGCGGCGCGCTGGCACGCCTGTTGCCCGAGGTGGACCGGCTGTGGGGGGTTCCGCAACGCGCCGACTACCATCCGGAAGTCGATACCGGCATCCACCTGTTGCTGGTGCTGGACATGGCTGCGCGTCTGCAGGCCTCGCTGCCGGTGCGCCTGGCCTGCCTGTTTCACGACCTGGGCAAAGCCGCCACGCCAAGCCATCTGCTGCCGCGGCACCCCGGCCATGAGGAGCCCAGCGAGCGCCTGCTCAAGGGCATCTGCGAGCGGCTGCGGGTACCGACCGAATGCAGGGAACTGGCCGAGGTGACGGCGCGCGAACACGGCAACATCCACCGCAGCGGCGAGCTCGGCGCGGCCGCGCTGGTGCGGCTGCTGCAGCGCTGCGACGCGATTCGAAAACCGCAGCGTTTCCGTGAACTGCTGCTGGCCTGCGAGTGCGATGCGCGGGGTCGGCTGGGGCTCGATGCAGCACCCTATCCGCCGACGCCGCGCCTGCTTGCGGCGCTGACTGCGGCGCAGCGCGTTGCCACGCATCTGATCGCTGAAGATGCGATCGCGGCCGGCCTTGACGGCAGGAGGGTCGGCGAGCTGATCCAGCAGGCGCGGCTGGCAGCGGTTCAGGCCTGGCTGGACGCGATTGCATCAGCGCAGTGAGCCTTTGTCGGTCGCCATGATCCGGCTCACGGCGCTCCCCTGGGCAGGGGCAGCCCTCGTTGCGACATGACCTCGCGCAGACGGTCCGGGTAGTCGGTGATGATGCCATCGACCTGCCATTCGATCAGGCTCAGCATCTGCGATTTCTGATTGACGGTCCATGGAATCACCTGCAAGCCAAGGCCCTGTGCCTGCTTCACCAGCGCCGGCGTCAGGTGGTTGAAGTTCGGCGCCCAGATCACGCCCGCAGCGGAGCCGGCCGAAGCCCTGACCATCTGCGGTACCGATTCGCCGTGGTCCTTCAGCCGGTGTCCGGCGGTCCAGACGCCGTCTTTCAAGGTGTTGAAGCCGGGCGAATCAGCGGTCAGGTACATGGTGCGAAGGCCCGGCTGCCTCAGGTGCAGCAGTTCCAGCGTGCGCCAGTCAAAGCTTTGCACCATCACGCGCGCTGCCATGCCGTGCGCACGGATCACCGCCAGCAAGCGGTCGACAAAAGCCTCGGGTTCGAGCGTGTTGGCCGGTTGGCGCGGGTTGATCTTGGTCTCGATGTCGAAATGGATGTCCGTGGCGCCCAGCTCGCTGACCCGCCTGAACAGGGAGGCGAGCGTCGGAATCCGTTGTCCGTCACGCGGCTGCTGGTCGGGGAAATCGCTGGCGTACTTGCTGGCCGGATTGAGCCGCCCGACGTCATAGGATTGCAGCTGCTCCAGCGTCAGCGAATGGATCAATGGCCCAGGCGCCCTGATCCACTGGCCGCTGGCGTCACGCGTGAGCGCCGGATTCAGGGCCGGGTCATGCGAGATCACCGGCACGCCATCGGCCGTGATCGCGATGTCGAGTTCCAGCGTCGTGACACCGATCCGGATTGCATTCTCGAACGACGCCAGCGTGTTTTCGGGCAGCAGCCCGCGCCCGCCGCGATGCGCCTGCAGGTCGAAGGCCTGCGCTGCCAGCGACGCCGCCGTCAGGACGGCAGCCAGCACCCTGCTCAAGCAGCTTGTTGTGCGTTTCAGCATGTCGGTGGATCCCGGCCATCAAGCTGTGCTGCAGCGTTCGCCGCCTCACGCAGTCTTCGCGCTGTCAATGGACCCCCCCTCCACATAGACATCGAGCACCTTGAGATCGCGATCCAGCACAACCGCATCGCCCCAGCAACCGGCTGCCAGACGGCCCCGATCGGTGGCGCCAAGATAGTCGGCCGCGTGGGTCGACACATGGCGCGAAGCGCCTGACAGGGTCAGGCCGATCTCGTTGACCAGGTTGCGAAAAGCCTGGTCCATGGTCAGCGTCGAACCGGCCAGCGTGCCGTCCGGCAGGCGCACTCCGCCCAGGCACTTGTGCACCGTGTGGCGACCCAGACGGTACTCGCCATCGGGCATGCCGGCCGCGGCCGTGGAGTCGGTCACGCAGTACAGGCCGGGGATGGCGCGCAACGCGACGCGAATGGCGCCGGGATGCACATGGATCAGGTCGGGGATGATTTCAGCAAAGGCCGCATGCGCCAGCGCAACGCCGACCATGCCGGGGGAGCGATGCTCCAGGCCGGTCATCGCGTTGAACAAATGCGTGAAGCCGCTGGCCCCTCTGGACATCGCCTGCACGCCCTCTTCGTAAGTGCCCAGCGTGTGGCCGAGCTGGACCCGAAATCCGCTGCTGCACAGGGACTCGATGAGCTCCATGTTCCCCGGCACCTCGGGTGCCAGCGTGATCAACCGGATCGGAAACAGAGCATTGAGGCGCCGTAGCTCGTCGGCCTGAACCGGGCGCGCGAAGTCGGGTTGCGCACCGCGCTTCCCGTCGTTGATGTAAGGGCCCTCCAGATGCACGCCCAGAACGCGGGCGGCTGCCGAGCTGCGCTTGGGCCCCAGCGCCTTCATCGCCGCAAACGCGATCTCCAGATCCTCCGCCGGTGCGGTCATCGTGGTGGCCAGCAGGGCTGTGGTTCCGTGCCGGGCATGGAGTTGGCTCACCTGTTCGAGCGCATCGCCGCCCTCCATGATGTCGCGTCCGGCGCCGCCGTGCACATGCAGGTCGACAAAGCCGGGCAGCACCAGCGGCCGGTCCGAATCCCGGACTTCTCCCTCGTCGAGCGGCTGGCCCGATACGGCGATGATCCGGCCATCAGCGCCAAACTCGATCGCGCCATTGACAAAGCCGGATGGCGTCAGGATATGACCGGAGATCCGCCTCATGGGGCACACCTTGTTCCGGCGACAACAGGCATCATCAAGTCGCGCATCGCTACAGCGTGTGGGTGCGGTCGCCCTGCGCAAAGCCGATCGCGTCCCAGGGCTGGCCCTTGTACAAGCCGATCACCTTGAACAACTCGCCCATCTCGTGTTCCATGATCAGTCTCTGCGCGTGCACGCGTGCGGCCAGCGGCGCACCCTCGAGCAGGCCGGCCAGGCCGCAATTGATCAGGAACCGCGCCTGCGTGCAATACCCCAGAACGCCCAGGCCCGCCTCCTGGGCGGCCAGCGCAATGCCGGTGAAATTGACGTGGGCGGTGATGTCCTTGAGCCCGACGTCGGACAGCGGATCGGAGTCGGACCGATGGCTGCGGTGGCACATCACGGTACCCATATGGCGCTGCGGGTGATAGTACTCATGCTCCGGAAAGCCATAGTCGATCAGGAAGACCGCGCCGCTGTCGAGCTTGTCGGCCAGCGTGCGGATGAAGGATTCCCCTTGCAGGTGGATCTCGGTCAGGTAGTCGTAGCTGCCCTCGATCTCGCCGGGCGGGCGCAGATCGGTCGCACACTCGCTCCAGGCGAAAACAGGCGCGCGCTGCGGGTCCGCTGCGGACTGCGCCGATGCCAGTGCCACTCCGCGCTCGCGCCAGCCGCCACCCCGGCGGGCCAGCAACTTGACCGGCATCGCATCAAGCACCTCGTTGCCGATCACCACGCCGTTCATGCGCTCGGGCAACTCGCTGATCCAGCGCACGGTGCGCGCGTACTTTTCCAGCGTTTGCTGCTGACGCAGGCGCAGACTGCCCGACAAATCGACGATGCTGTAGAGCGGCAAAGGCAGGCCAGCAGCCTCCAGGCTTGCCAGCAACTGCAGCGCCAGGGCGCCCGATCCGGCACCAAACTCCCAGATCTCGCGGGTCTGGGTCAGCTGCAGCGCCTGCGCCACCTGCAGGGCCAGCGTCTGGCCAAACAGCGGCGTCATCTCGGGGGCGGTGACAAAATCGCTGCCGCTGCCCTGCTCGCCAGCGGTGCCGGCCGCGGGCATGCTGCCGAATTTGGTGCTGTCGCTGGCGTAGTAGCCCAGGCCGGGCGTGTAAAGCGCCAACGCCATGAAATCGTCAAAACCGATCCAGCCGCCGCGTGCAGCGATGGTCAGCGCAATATGGGCTTGCAGGGCGCCCGTTAAACTGTGGGTTGTTGTCATCACAGCCTGAATTGTCCACCAATGTCTGCCGCCAACCCAGCCCGCACGGTACTTGTCACTGGCGCCGCCAAGAGATTGGGACGCGAAATTGCGCTGGCGCTGGCCAAAGACGGCTGGCAGGTCGCCGTGCATTACCGCGAATCGGCCCAGGACGCCGCAAAAACCGCCGATGATTGCGCCAAGCTGGCAGGAGGCAGCCTCGCTTTTTGCGCCGATCTGACCGACGAGGCCGCAGTGCGCGATTTGCTTGCGCGAGTGATCCGGCAGTTTGGCAGCGTGGACGCGATCGTCAACAGTGCCTCCACCTTCGAGTACGACAGCGCCGCGAGCTTCAGCTTTGCGGCGATGGACAAGCACCTGCACAGCAACACCGGAGCCGCGATCGTGCTGGCGCAGGCGCTGCATCTGCATCTGCTCGAGCGCGAGGGGTCGGTCGCTCAGCAGGACCGCAGGCCACTGGGCGTGGTGGTCAACCTGCTGGACCAGAAACTGTGGAACCAGAACCCCGATTTCTTCAGCTACACGCTGTCCAAGGCGGCGCTGGAGGCCGCCACCACGATGCTGGCGATGGCCTTGAGCCCGCAACTCCGGGTCGTCGGTGTCGCTCCCGGCCTGACGCTGACAAGCCACCTGCTGAGCGAGCAGAAGTTTGAGGCGCTGCACCGGCAGTCACCCCTGGGCCGATCCTCCACCGCGGCGGATGTCGCCGCCAGCGTCAAGTTTGCTATCGACAACCAGTCCATCACCGGCACCACGCTGCTGGTTGACGGCGGCCAGCATCTGATGCGGCTCCAACGTGATTTTTCGATGCTGTGAAGCGAGCGGCAGAGAACCAACCTTTCACAGACCAGGCTCTGCGATGTCCCAAACCCAAGGTAATCAGACCCTGACACTGACCGGTCTGCGTTTCAACGCCAGCCTGGGCATTCTGGAGCTCGAAAAAAGCGCGCCGCAGCCGATCCAGGTCGATGCCGAGCTCAATCTCGGCCGCCAGCCGCTGCTGCCGCACGATGACGACATCAGCCGCGTGCTGGACTACCGCAAGGTGCGCCAGATCATCATCGGCGAGTGCACCGCCGAACACGTGAATCTACTCGAGACCCTGATTGGAAAACTCGCCAATCGCCTGCTGCAGTTGCCCGGTGTCTTGGGTGTTCGCGTCAAGATTGCGAAGCTGGAGATTTTTGAGGATTGTGAGGTTGCGATTCGGGTTGAGACGGGGGTCTGGTGATTTCCCCCACTCACTTTTTCCCCCACTCATACCCCCCGCCCTCTCCCGCCCCGCCGGGCGGAAGAGGGAGCTAACAGCCACATTTGGCCGCGTGTTTGAACGAGGGCAGTGCACGTGCTGTGGTGCGTTGAGATTCTTGGTCCGTGACGCTAAGCAGGTGTTGTTCACTGTTATTCTGCGGACACCCGATAAATAACGTCTTAGCACTTACCAAGATCGAACGCTGCGCTATTTGTGATTGTCAGTTACACCGCGAACAGAATACTGATGCGCGCCCGACAGTAAAGGGACTGAGCCATGCAACAAAACCACTATGTTGCCGAACGTTTCTTTGAACGGTCCACGAATCGCCGCGGCACAAAGACAGACGGCATATTTTCGTCGTGCCCCTGGGGCCATGAAGACGAGTCGATCGTTTTTTGCTACGAATGCCATAAGGAACTTATCCACAACCCCATCCTTCTCCCTGAGGAGATCGTCCGATTTGCTGAACTGGTACGCCAACGTGGTTTTTCGGAGGACGCAAAGGCCGAAGGGCGCGAGCCGATTGCGGGCCGTGTGGCGCTTTTCCACGAAGTTATTGCGACCGGTATCACTGCGCTTCTCAAAAGCAAATGAAAAAGCTTCTACGAAAATAGCTGATCAAGACATTCCTGAATTCAAGCGGGAGCAACTGGGCACGGGTGTCCGCGGCAAGCACCTGATGCACTTTGTGCAAGGCAGCAATGTCGTTGTCTTGCAACCCGAGATTCAGAAGGCATTTTCAACTTCAGAGGCGGCCGACAAGGACGTGGTGCATGCACTGCTTTCGTTCAAGCACGCGGCCAAATAGGGCTGTTGGCTCCCTCTTCCGCCCGGCGGGGCGGGAGAGG
>JBMOJJ010000481.1:0-2275 GCA_049315845.1 Rhodoferax sp. | reverse complement strand
AATCGCATGCTGACTTCTGAAAACCTGACAGACCGCATTCTGGGCTTTAGCAAGACTGCCACAGTAAGCACACGCGCGCTGTTCCTGAGCTCTGGCAACAACGTCAGAGCGGTCGGTGACTTGCTGCGTCGCATCATCAGCGTGTACATCGATCCAGGCTGTGAAACTCCGACGACCATTGTGTACAAAGGCCACCCAGTCGAAGATGTGCGTAATAACCGGGCGGCCTATGTTGCTGCCGTGCTGACCATCATTCTGGCCTGGCGCAACGCGGGCTCGCCACGTGCTGATGTGAGTCCCATTGCCAGCTATGGTGGTGCCTGGGCTGACTATTGCAGGCATCCCCTGATCTGGCTGGGCTTGCCTGATCCGGCAACCTCACTGCTGGAACAAGTGACACACGATCCTGACAGCGACGCACTGGGTGTCCTGATGATCGCTTGGTACAAGCTATTCGGTTCCAAGCCGACAACCGTTCGTAAAGTCATAGCCACTGCCGACGGTGACGAAAGCTTGAGGGGTGCCATCGACGAAGCGGCGGTTGTGGACCGTGGTCAAGTCAATCCCTACAGGCTGGGCAATCTGCTCAAACGAAATGCCAACCGTATCGTTGGTAGCTTCAAGTTCGTGGAAGCAAGGGCTGACGGGCGCAAGGCCTGGTGTGTTGTTCCCGTCGGAGCACCGCATTCCCCGCACTTACCGGCTTCTACCGGGCCAGTTGCAAAAACTGTCGCGCCGACGTCGGGTGCCCGCAAGGACTTCGACCCGCTGGACGACTATTGAGCACGCAACCGGCGCCTGTCTGGTGCCGGTCTGTCTGCCAATGTTGTCGCTGCCCTTCTGCACGCGCTGCGTTCTGTACGAAATGAACCAGCCGTGCAACTTCCAAAACATTACTTTTACGGACTTTTCCAAATGAAAACTATTCCCACCTTTGTCCTCTCACACGACAAACGCATCGAGCCCAACAGCATTACAAATCTCATTGTGTTCGACCCAGCCGAGAGGACTGAACTGCAAGACCTGGCTAAAGATGTGCGAGAGATTGCCGATTCCCTCTCCGCAGGCGCCGATGGATTCTTCTACCTCAATGATGAACACCGGGTGCCACGCTCATTTCTTGATCGCATGGCCGAGGCTTTCAATCGATGTGAAGTTGTCTATTTGCACAAGCGTGTCTTTTCCGCCAGTGAAGACTACCTTGTGAAATTCCGGGCAACGCTTACTGAGCCCGAGTTTGAGGTCGTCAGTTTGTGTGTAGCCATTTTGATAGCGCAGGGGCGTCTTGAAATGTGCCTTCCCAAAAGCGGAACTGGCTCCACCCCTGCAACACATTAGGCAGGTCTTCCAAGGACCAGCAGTGACCTCCTGGCACAGACGGATGCCCCTCCAAGGGGTCCGGGTGCTGCCGACTTGCTGGTCCGGCAATGTATCAATCAATTCAATCTTGTATCAATTTCTTGGAGCAAACAATTGTGGACACCCTTAAAGCCACACCGGCAACGGAAGAGCAGGCAGCAACGCCAAAGGCGCAACCAACGCGACCGGCAACAGACGGCGCCGTTGACTACTTGCAAGAAAGCATCCGCGTGCAGGTAACTGCCAGATATGACGAACTGGAGGACGGCGAAGCCTATACGTTGGACGAAATCTGTGGTCCTGAGTTCTGGAGCCAACTGTTCAGCGGCGAACAGAAGGAAGCAGGCAAGTGCATGAAGCGCTTAGTTGATGACAAATTGGTTCGCTATGTACCAGCCGAGGCCTTGCACGAGTACCCCCTCTATTACAGCAAGGCGTAACCAGCAAACAGATCGGCGACTGTGGCACCAACATGTCCGTGGTCGCCGTTATCAACAAACTAACAAATTCACTGAAAGAAAAACCAACATGACAACCATTCACCTGACACCCGACTTCCTTGCGCACGGCCTGCTGTGCCCCGAAGGTAAGTCGCGCGTCGAATTCTGTGACACCGATACCAGCGCACGAGGGCTCTATCTGGAAGTGTCCGCCAGCAGGCCAGGCCAGGGCATCTTTCGCCTGCGCTACAGGGACGCCAGCGGCAAGACCTGCCATGCCAAGTTGGGCCGCACATCTGAAATCACGCTTGATGCAGCACGGAAGCAAGCCGCATCGCTCAAAGCGCAGATCGCGGTCGGCACCAATCCGAAGGCCAAGGAAGAGCCCAAACTGGAGGAGCTGACATTCGAGAAATTCTTCGACGATCATTACTACCCTTACGTGACGAGTCGCAAGCGGTCGCACAAGCGTGACA
>JBMOJJ010000480.1:0-2285 GCA_049315845.1 Rhodoferax sp. | reverse complement strand
GCCTTGGCGACCGGCGCGGCGGGCTCTGGCGGCGCCGCAGCAGGCTTGACAGGCGCGGTCACGGCTCCGCGGTCCTCGACTGGCGCTCGATTGGCCGGCTTGGAGCCGCAACCGGTCAGCGTCGCGCCAAGCAAAGCCACTGCCAACACCGATGCCAGATGAAAACGCGAAACAGACATGGAACATCCCTTCAAGCAACGCCCGATTTTAAGGGGACGAAATGAACATTTTCGAGCACCGACTGCCGCACGCCCTGCGCCGTCTTGTCGATCACCAGCAGGGCCTGCTTTGCACCCGTCACCACAACCGGCGCCACCAGACGCCCGCCCACAGCCAGTTGATCAACCCAGGCCTGGGGCACGGCCGCGCCACCGGCGGCGGAAATAATGGCCGCGTACGGTGCGCCCTTGTCATAGCCCAGCATGCCATCGCCCAGCAGCAGATGCAGATTGGCCAGTCGCAGCGGGCGCAAATTCTCGCGCGCCTTTTCATGCAAGCCGCGAAGACGCTCGATGCTGTAGACCTCGCTGGCCAGCAAACTCAGCACCGCCGCCTGATAGCCGCAGCCGGTGCCGATCTCGAGCACCCGTCCGAGCCTGCCGACGACTCCATTGCGCAGCAGTTCCGCCATCCGCGCCACCACGCCCGGCTTGGAGATGGTCTGGCCCAGACCTATCGGCAAGCTGGTCTCCTCATAGGCCTGATTGACCAGGGCGCTGTCGACGAAAAGGTGCCGCTCGGTACTCTGCATGGCCGCCAGCACAAGAGGGTCGGTGATGCCCTGCTTGGCCAATCTGCGCACCATGTTCTGGCGCACCGCGCTCGAATCGAGCCCATGTCCCTGCGAAACCAAAGCGCTTGCGACCGGTCGCTGCGCCGGCTGCTGGTCGCCGGAAAAGTCCAGACGGGCCGGAAAGGACGGACGCCTCCTCATGCCGGCTTGGGCACCCACTGCGTCATTCTGGCGGCGCTCTGGGCCCAATAACCCAGATTGTCATGGTCGGTCAAATCGACCTTGAGCGGAGTCATCGAAACATGGCCCTGCGCGGTCGCATGAAAGTCGGTGCCCTCGGCATCGTCCTTGCTCGCGCCGGCGGCGCCGATCCAGTACATCGTTTCGCCGCGCGGGTTGGTCTGGGTGATGACCGCCTCGGCCGAATGGCGGCGCCCGAGCCGGCACAGCTTGACGTGTCCCAGTTGATCGGACGGCAAATTTGGAATATTGATGTTGAGCAACCATGGACTGCTGCCGATCAGATTCAGGCTCGACATCTGCAGGACCAGATCGCGCGCCTGGCGCGCTGCCGCATCCAGGTGAAGCCAGTCGCGATCCACCTGCGAAAAGGCGATGGCCGGCACGCCAAACAGATAGCCTTCCATCGCAGCACCCACGGTGCCCGAGTAGATCGTGTCGTCGCCCATATTGGCGCCGTTGTTGATGCCCGAAAGCACCAGGTCGGGACGGTAGCCTAGCAGCCCGGTCAACGCCACATGAACACAGTCGGCCGGCGTGCCGTTGAGGTAGCGAAAACCATTGCTGCCACGGCTCACGTAAAGCGGCGTATGCAGCGTCAGGGCGTTCGATTTGGCGCTGTTGTTCTGCTCCGGTGCGACCACCTCGACCTCGGCCACGTCTTTCAGGGCTTCATAGAGAGCCACCAGGCCCGGCGCCTGATAACCGTCGTCATTGGAAATAAGGATCTTCATGGGCACATCAGTAGTTGTTCATTGTAGGCGGCGGCCCCTGCCGCGGCCGAGGTCACGCCTGAGACAATAGCAGCAAGGACAAGCCCCTATCATCCGCGCAACTTCCCTGGAGACATCCCCATGCATGCCTGGCTTTGTGAAAATCCCACCGGCGTTGACGCGCTGACCTGGAAAGAGATCCCGACACCGCAGCCCAAGCCCGGCCAAGTGCTGCTGGAAATCAAGGCCGCGAGCCTGAATTTTCCGGATCTTCTGATCGTGCAGAACAAGTACCAGATGAAACCCGCACTGCCGTTTGTGCCAGGTTCCGAGTACGCCGGCGTCGTCCAGGCGGTCGGCGAAGGCGTGGCCCACCTGAAGGTGGGTCAGCATGTCGCCTGTCTGTCGGGCACTGGCGGCTTTGGCACCCACACACTGGCGCCGGCAGCGCTCTGCCTGCCGCTGCCGGATGCCTTTCCCTTCGTCGACGCGGCCGCCTTCATCATGATCTATGCCACGGCTCACCATGGCCTGGTGGACCGGGCGCAACTCAAGGCCGGCGAGACCGTGCTTGTGCTGGGCGCGGCAGGCGGCGTCGG
>JBMOJJ010000127.1:0-10198 GCA_049315845.1 Rhodoferax sp. | reverse complement strand
CGGATGGGCTACGCCCGCGGCCTGGTCAAGTACTCCACCGACAACGCCATCAAGCAGGGCTGGAGCCAGGCCCAGACGCTGCGCCACGTGCTGCGCCCGCGGGTGCTGGTCTACACCACCATCCTGGGTGCTATCGTGCTGGCCATGCTGATCAGCCTGACGCTGCGCACGCCGTTCAAGGTCGACGTCGTGCGCGATCGAGGCGTGATGGCGCGCATCGTCGCGGGCGGCAAGATCGAAAACGTCTACCGGCTGCAGATCATGAACGCCACCGAGTCGGGCCAGCGCTACAGAATCACGGCCAGCGGGCTACCCGGCCTGACGGTCAGCTCCGAGAGCACCGTGCCGGTGGAGTCGACGCAGGCGCGCTGGGTCGCGGTTCGGCTGCAATTGCCCGCTGAGGGCACAGCGCCGGGCTCGCACACGATTCACTTCGAGATCGAATCGCTAGACCTGCCGGGACATGTGACGGAAAAGTCGGTATTCTTGGTCCCTCGATAAGGATTTGAAACCATGTTTTCACAACGTTTGATGTGGGTTGCCTGGCCGGCTTTCTTGATGGCCGGCGTGCTCGAAGTGCTGGTCTTTGCAATGGTCGATCCGCAGGACATCCAGTGGTTCGGCCATCCGCTGGAGCTGTCGCGCCAGGGCGTCTACACGGTGGCTTTCTTTGTCTTTTGGGGCATCACGATGCTGTCCGGCGGCCTGACCACGCTGCTTGCGATGTCGCCGTTCGAAGTCAACCGCTGCCCGCTGCCCGCCAACGACCGTCCTGATGGCTGCCCGAAACAGGAATGCCGCTGATCATTTTTCACACCACGCACCTGAATTCAAATGAGTACTTTTGACCACACCGGATTGATCAACAACATCAACCAGAACCTTGCGCCGTTCCGGAAATCCCAGTCCGAGGTGATGCTCGGTTTCGGACAGTTGGCACGGGCTTCGATGGCCGAGGGCGCGGTCAGCGCCAAGACCAAGGAGTTGATCGCGCTGGCCATTGGCGTCACCCAGCATTGCTCGGGCTGCATCGGTTTCCATGTGAAGGCGCTGCACAAGCTGCAGTGCAGCAAGGCGGAACTGGAGGAAATGCTCGGCGTCTGCGTCTACATGGGAGGCGGCCCGGCCCTGATGTACGTGGCCGAAGTGCTCAAGGCGTGGGAGAGCATGGCGCCCGAGTGAGTGTTGACCCGGGCGGCTAAACTGCCCGGATGAGTCCAGCCGCAATTCCTCCCTTTGGCGCGCGCCGCTACAACGCCTGGAATGAGCATGTCAAAGCGCGCTACGGCGGGCGCGTGCAGAAGGTCTCGATCGAGGCCGGCTTCAGTTGCCCGAACCGTGACGGCACGGTGGCCGTCGGCGGCTGCACCTTCTGCAACAACGACGGCTTTACACCCGGTTATCTGGACCGGCGCCAGAGCATCTCGGAGCAGATCGACGCCGGGCTGGATTTTCTGCAGCGGCGCTATCCGGGCACGCAGCGCTACATCGCCTATTTTCAGAGCTACAGCAACACCTATGCCGAACTGGACCGGCTGCGAGCGCTCTACCAGGAGGCGCTGGCGCATCCCCTGATCAGCGGCCTGGCGATCGGCACCCGCCCCGACTGTCTGCCTGCGCCGGTGCTCGAGCACCTGGCGACGCTGGCGCGCGAGCACATCATCGAACTGGAGATCGGCGTTGAATCGTGCAACGACGCCGTGCTGGCCGCGGTCAATCGCGGCCACGACTTTGCGGCCAGTGTCGATGCGATCGGCCGTGCCGCCGCGCTGGGGCTCGAAGTGACCGCGCATCTGCTGCTAGGACTGCCGGGCGAGTCGCGCCAGAGCATGCTGGACGGCGCGCGCCGGATCTCGGCACTGCCGATCCGTGCGCTCAAGCTGCACCAGTTGCAGCTGGTGCGCGGCACCGCGCTGGCGCGCCAATGGCAGCGCGACCCCCAAACCGTGCCGCTGCTTGACGAGCAGGCCTGCATCGGTCTGCTGGCCGATTTCATCGAGCGCCTGTCACCGTCGATCCTGCTGCAGCGGGTCGGCAGCGAGGTGCCGCCGTCCATGAAGCTGGCGCCGCTTTGGAACCTGCGTCTGTCCGAACTGGCGCCGCGGATTTCCGCGGAGCTCGAGCGCCGGGGCAGCTGGCAGGGCTGTCGCCACGAACAGCAAAACGCCCCCGGCGATTGACCGGGGGCGGGCAGGAAGGGAAGGCGCCGGCCGCGGCGCGCAGGATCAGGCGACCTGCTTGGGGGCCCGGATCGCCTTGGCGGCCATCCAGAGCAGCATTGCGGTGCCGACCAAAGGCAGGGCCAGCGCATAGGCCAGACCGATGAACGGGGCTGCGGCCAGAAGCGCCACATTCTTCACGGCGCCGAAAGCCTTGCGTGCGGCCGGCGACGCGTTCAGGGCCTTCCAGCCGGTCCAGGCCAGCATCGCGAGCCCGACCATCGGCAGCATCAGCGCATAGGCCAGGCCGATGAAGGGAGCGGCTAGAAACAGCGCAACATTCTTGGCCCGGTTTTCCTCTGGTTGCAATGCTGCCGCCGAATCAAGGGCTACTTCAGGAGCGGCATCTGCGGCGCTTGGGCGCAGCGCATAGGCCGCGTTTTCCTCGATCATCTGGGCTGCATAGCTGGTGCCTTCGCGCAGCGCGCAGGCCGCACTCTGCTCGATCATCTCGGGCGAAAGCGGCTTGCGCACGAACTCCGACACGCCGGCCGCCTTGGCGCGGGCCTCGTTCTCTGCCGTGCCGTAGCCGGTGATGATGACCACCGGTGTCCAGGGCTGGCTGGCCTTGACCCGCTCGGCCAGCTCGACGCCATCCATGCCGGGCATCTTGATGTCGGTGAAGACCATGTCGAAAGACTGATCACGCAACTGCTCAAGGGCTTCGTGCGCGTTCTGGGCGGTGGTGACGATATAGCCCTTCTTTTCCGACAGGACGCGGTTGAAACTCTTGCCCACAACAGCATCGTCATCAACAACCAGAACTTTACGCAGTGCACTCATGATATTTCTCCAATAACAATTCAAAACAGACTGACAAGCTATAAGCAAGGCCTGTGCCAGCGCCGGAATATCGGAAAATATCAATGAATATCAATGACTTGCAGAGAATGCCGGTGGGCGCGGCAGCGCCCGGGCGCAACACGGCGGGGTCCAAGTACATCGAATTTGTACAGCGGCATGTGGCACTTCAACCGGATATCCCGCAAAACCCAAGCGAATCAAGGAGTTACGTCGCCAGGTAGTGGACAATTTTCTTGTACAGCGGGTCGGACCACGATCACCGGCGCGAAACCGCCGCCCTGAGTTCTGAAGTTGGTGGTCTGGCCCGAATACATGCGCGCTGCCAGCAATTGCACGCGGCCGGCGTAGCTGTAGGCGCGAACGTCGAACTTGAGGTCGGTCGGCACGCCGTCGACTTCAATCTGGCGTTCAGTGGGCGGCACCAGCGCCTGCGCGACAAAGTCTCCGGCCAGAATCTCGGCCCAGACCCGGCGCGTCAGTTTGTCGCCGCGGTAGGCCGCCCGGGCGCCATAGCCGGCCACCGGCTTGAAGAACAGCTGGCGCCGACCGGCCCACAGGGGATCGGCCTGCTCGGCCGTGACAAGTCGGGTCTGCGGCACGCCAGCCTCCAGCAGCCGGCAATCCTGCGCGCAAGCGCCCCAGCTGGCCAGCAGTTCGCCCTGGCTGAGCGCGATCAGGTTGCGCTTGTCGGCATACAGCGCATGGGCGTGCGGGTCTGGTGTCAGCACCACGGCGCCGGCTTCATAGGCCTGGCGCAGCGCATCATGAGCGGGTTCGGCCAGGTAGAAATCGGTCAGCCGGTTGTAGACCATGTCGACCTCTGCATTCAGGTGCCAGAGCCTGCCATCGCGCCAGCTCAGCGCCGCAGGGTCGGCGATCTGGGCGGCCACACCGAAGTGCTCGAACAATTGCCGGAACAAATCGAATTCGGGTGCCAGATACTGCTTGGCGGGGTCCACGTCAACGATCAGCATCGACCGCAGGGGCGTGTCGCCACGCTGGCTGCGCCATTCGGCCATGAACATCTCGAACATCGTCTGTTCCAACCGGTCGGCGCGGGGCAGTGGCGCAAACGCCCAGTCCATCGCCTCGCAGCAGGACTCCTGGGCGCGCGCCAGCGCCGCGTTGAGCAGCGCACCGCCCGCATTGGTATTGATCTCGATCAGCTGCGGCCCGTTGCGGCTGAGGTGGAAATCAAAACCCATGCAGACTCCCTCGGGCCCGAAGGCATGCCGCGCGATGGCCGGCGCACGCGCCAGCGCTTGCGTCCGATAGGCTGGCAAGGCGATCACGCGCTCAAGCGCAGCCACCATCGCCGTGATCTTCTGCGCCATGTCGTCGCACAGGAACACCACTGTCGACGAGAACAGATGCGGTCGCGTCTGCGAGATCGTGCGCATCATCCCCTGCAGGCTTGGATCACTTTCAAGCTGCTCGCGCAGGCGCTGCAGGTTCAGCGTGCGACAGAAGCAGGCGCGGTTCAGCGCCTCGGCCGAAATGCTGGCCGGCAGCGGGGCTGCGTCAAGATCAGTGCTGGTGTCCATCGTGCCGAGGCTGAAGTTGCTCTGCGCAGGCGGTCGTGAACGCCTCCTGCATCATCTGAAGGGTCACATGCGTGATGTCGAAGCGCTCGTGCAACTGGTCATTCGCGTGCTTCAGAAATGCATCATCCGCCGGCCCCTGCGGCATCACCAGATGCGCTGTCAGAGCGATCTGCGATGTGCCGGTGGCCCAGATGTGCAGATCATGCACGCGCGCCACGCCGGGCAGCGCGGCCAGGCAGTCGCGAACCGCGTGCAGATCGACACTGTCGGGCACGCCGTCAAACAGCAGGTGCAGCGATTGCCGGAACAGGTCCCAGGTGCCCAGCAGGATGACGCCGGCAATGACCAGGCTGACGACCGGGTCGAGCCATGCCCAGCCCATCCAGAGCGTCAGGGCGCCAGCCAGCACGACCCCGGCCGAGACCAGCGCATCGGCCGCCATGTGCAGGAAGGCGCTGCGGATATTCAGGTCGCTCGCCCGTCCGCGCATGAACAGCAGCGCGGTGGCGCTGTTGATCAGGATGCCGATGCCGGCCACCAGCATCAGGGTTGTGCCCTGCGCTTCAGGCGGCGCAGCCGGCGTCAACAAGCGGCCGACGGCTTCCCAGGCCAGCGCGCCGATGGCCACCAGGAGCAGCAGCGCATTGGCAAAGGCGGCCAGAATCGTCGCGCGCTTCCAGCCGTAGGTGTGGCGGGCGTCGGGTCGCAGCCTGCCGGCCAGCGCGCCGCCCCAGGCCAGCACCAGACCGGCGACATCGCTCAGGTTGTGCCCGGCGTCGGCCATCAGCGCCAGCGAGTTGACGCGCCAGCCATAGAACGCCTCGATGAAGACAAACACGAGGTTCAGCGCAATGCCGATCGCGAACGCGCGGTCGAAGTTGGCCGGTGTATGGTCGTGGTCGTGGCTCATGCGGTTTCCATTGTCGCCCAGTGAAACGCCATCATTGTTTTACAAATTGGGAACCGAATCTCCAATTTGTATGAATCGGCAGAAGAGGTACGCACACCTCCACAAGCCCAGCGCAGTTGGACAATTATTTGTTGATGGGTCGGTTGCCCTTGACGGTACTCAGGCCCAAAGCCTCCCAGTCCATCATGCCACCGCGGTAGTAGGAGATCTTGTTGGCCGGAAATCCCGCGCGCACCATGCTGGCGATTCCAACGGCACTTTGAGGGCAGACCGGGCCGTTGCAGAAGGCCACGATGCGGGAAGCTTTGGCGCAATCCCACAGGCCTTTGCCGTGGCGGCTGCAACCCAGCTCATTCAGGCGATCTTCGATTTCGTTGAACGCGATGTTGTACGAATTCGGTATCGTGGCTTCCAGCGGTTCGTCGCCGTCGCGCATGTCAATCACCATCGTGCCAGGATCATTGAGTGCGTGTAACACCTCAATTTCCGTCACCGGTGTCACGCCGGGCTGCGGCACCAGCGGCTGCAGGAAACCCTTGTTGCGGGCGCAGACCGTCATGGTCCGGATGATCGTGAAAGGGCCGCTGGGAGTCTGCACCACGAACTGCTTTTCCTGCCCAATGATCTTCAACAACTCCGGCCCGTCGGCCCGCACCGGCAAAACGATGGACGCCAACGCAGTCAGCACAGCCAGTGGCAAGCCTGCGAGGCATCGGTGCACGACGGACAAAAAGTTCAGACCCATGCGGTCAAGTATCGCACTGGGGAGCAGTGCTCGATCCGCAACCCGCTTTGACTCGTCGGGAGGATTGCCCGCGATCCACATTCAGCGTCAGCCATCAAACACGTCGCTGCCAGCGCAGCCGAAAGCTCACCGCGATTGCAATATTTGTGATTTCACTGCCGACCAGGATTCCCCTTCGACGGGATGCGCAAGGTAATCTGCATATCGTGCATCCAACTCCTGAGCCTGCTCCTGCGTCAAATTGAATTGCTCAGGCTGGGCCGCCACACTATCCCAAAGCGCCGAGGCAATGCGCAGTCGCTCTGGCGCAGGGAGATTGAAGACCTCAGTCAAAGTGATGGAGCTCATGGCCGAAAGAGAGCACAGGTCACTGATTGCCGTCACCTGACCGTGCCAGGTTCAGCGCCAGCAGGCGCTTGAGAATTTCCTCATCGGGCATGTCGGCGCTGTAGTCGCTCCAGCCGTAGGCATGTGCCACGGCAAGGTCAAGCTGCAGGTGCGCCATCACGAGCCACTGCGGGCGCAGGTTGTACAGGTTGGTGAGCGTGCGCTTTTGCAGCGCCTTCAGGTCGTCCGGACTGATGCCGGGTTTGGGCTCAATGCGATCAGGGTAGGGCGACTCGCTCATGCCCAACGGCGTGACTTCCGGAACATTGTGCGTCCACTCTCTGGGGTTGAGCCATGCTTCGCGCAGGTCGTTCAACTTCTTTGCGGCTGTGGCTATCTGGATGGCTTGTTGGCGTAGGGACGGCGGGGGTGGTGATCCGACAGCCTGGCCGGAATCAGGGCACCGCCTTCGACCTGCTCGGTTTGCTGATGCGCTGTGTCCGCGGGTGTCAGGCCGGTGGGGAAAGGGAAAGGCTCGAATGCGGCCAGGGAGTTGTAGCGTGGGTCATTGCCTTTACCCATGCGACCGCCACGAGCCAAGGCCCAAAGGACGTGTATGCGACTTGACAGCAAGCCGAAGCTCGTGTCGTCGGCGCGGGGAATCACGATCAGGCTGTGCTCCGGCGCCACGCTGACAGGAAAGAAGACAAAGAAACGGTGCTTGGCTGTTTCGACAGTGGCGATGTAGCGAGTAATGCCGGCAAGTTTGTTTCGTAGCCCCGGGCGCGCCTCACCGTGACGCCACCAGTACCTGGCGCGACTGGGCCGATTGTTGAGTTTGCGCACCGGTTGAACATGCTCTAGCGCGAACTCAAATGGCCGTTCAAATTGAGCCGCCTCGTTCTCCATCATGCGGGCGCCAAAGTCGATGGTCCAATGACCTGACCAGCGACGGGTAATGTCCGACCCGTTGTAAATCGGCTTGAGTACTTCGCTGTTGGGACCTCCATCTTCAGCCGTCCGATCACCCAGCCGGCGATGATGGCCACCGACAGACCCAGGCTCAGGTAGAGCAGGGCTACCTTCCAGCCAAACATGCCGAACAGAAGAGTGAGCGCCACCTCGTTCACCATGGGTGCGGAAATCAGGAACGAGAAGGTTACGCCCAGCGGCACGCCGGCCTGCACAAAGCCAATGAAGAGCGGCACCGCCGAGCAGGAGCAAAACGGGGTGACGATGCCCAGACTGGCCGCCATCACGTTGGCAACCCCTTCGGTGCGGCCCGCCAGAATGGCCCGGGTGCGCTCGGGTGTGAAGTAGCTGTTGATCATGCCCATGACAAACACCACGCCGGTTAGCAGCATCAGCACCTTGGGCGTGTCGTAAAAGAAGAACTGCAAGGCGCCGCCGAGGTGGCTGGAGCGGTCCGCCGGTAGTGCCGCCACCAGCGCTTCAGCGG
Organism: Rhodoferax sp.; assembly: GCA_049315845.1. Classification (GTDB taxonomy): domain Bacteria; phylum Pseudomonadota; class Gammaproteobacteria; order Burkholderiales; family Burkholderiaceae_C; genus Rhodoferax. The sequence continues at coordinate 2,190 of JBMOJJ010000127.1, read as the reverse complement.
CGGGGTTGAGCGTTTGGTACAGCGCCAGCCATGTCACCGTGGCCACGATCAGGAAGGTCAGAGGCCGGCGCTCCGACCAGCGTTTGAAGGGTGCAGTCATCGTCGTCATGCCTTTGAAGACGAGGCACCCTGTCAAAAGACGCACAATTCGATCCAATATTCTTCAGGTGGTTCACCATTTCCAACGATTCCCATTATTTGCCTGGCACATGAGAGCGATCTTCCTGACTCTGTGCTGGCTGGTCGTTGTGCCTGTATTTGCCCAAGAATTTGAAACCGTTCTCATGGTTTCAATTGATGCGCTGCACCCTGCCGCGCTGAGCGAAAAAACCTCGCCAGCGCTTCTCCGGCTGATGCGCTCGGGGCGCCACACCCTGGAGGGCAGGAGCGTGACGCCACCACTGACGCTGATCGCCCACACGGCCATGATGACCGGCCTGAATCCAAAGGAAAGTGGCAAGCAGGACAACGACTGGAAGCCAGGCATGTCGCAGGTGGAGAGGGAAACCTTGCTTGATGTTGCCAGGCGGCATGACTTTCAGACGGCGTTCTTTTATGCCAAACAGAAGCTCGGCTATCTGATCAGTCCTGCCGTGGGGGAATCTGCACTGGCCAGAGATGACGGTATCGACAGGGCGCGCGTGTTCTTTGGCAAGCCCGGCAGGAGTTTCGTCTTCCTCCATATCAGCGGACTCGAAGATGCGGGCGCCGAATCCGGTTGGCTATCGGCCGACTATCTCGGCGAACTGACCCATATCGACCAGACGCTGGCCCCGCTCTTTGCGCAGGTTTCGCAACGCGGTGCTTACCTGATCATCGTCACAAGTGACCATGCCGGGCATGATCGCCAGCATGGCACCAGTGACCCTGATGACTTCAGACTGCCTCTCATCATGGCCGCTGCCCGACCACTGCCAGCGTTGGATCCAGGGGTGTTTTACCTTACCAGTCTGAAGAGCATGGTAACGAACCTGCTCGCACCGGCGCTTGCGCGCTAAGAGCTTGACGCAGTTCAGATCTACTGCCGTGGCACGAAGTCGCTGACACGTCCCGTGGCGTCGATTTGAACCTGGCACGCGAGCGTCATGCGATCACGCAGACGCTTGCGGGCACGCTGGATGCGGGATTTCGCCGCACTGAGACTCAGGTCCTTTTGGCGCGCATAGTCGGCTTGCGCCATGCATTGCAGGTCGCACAGCGTGATGGCTTCCCGGTCTTCGGCGCTTAACTCCGACAGCACACGCGGTAGACACGCGGTGAGCGTGTCAACGGTGTCGGTCTGGTCGGTCGGCGCGACCAGGTCGTCGGGTAATTCGACTGTGTTGCGCGCCACCCGCAGGTGGTCAGCCAGCGTGTTGCGGGCCACCTCAAACAACCAGGCTCTGGCGTTTTGGACCGAGCAAAAGCGCTCACCCTGGCGCAGGGCTTTAAGAAAGATGTCCTGCAACAGGTCGTCCGCCTCTGCTGTGTTGGGCAGTCGATGGCGCAGCCAGCCACGCAGTTCCGGCTCGTGCGCACTCCAGGCGTTTGTCAGACAGTTCGTTGGCATGGCATGTGAACGCCTATTCAGCGCTGCTCTCTTTGTCGATACCGAGCTTGCGCATTTTTTCCCACAGGTTCTTGCGGCTGATGCCCAGCGAGTCGGCGCAGCTTTGAATCTGCCACTGGCAGGCGTCCAGCGCGCGCACGATGAAGTCGCGTTCACATTCGCTCAGATAGTCGCGCAGCGTGCTGGCTACATCCTGCTGCGCGCCCAGCTTGGGCGCCGGACGGTCGAACAGGATGTCGTGCGCGATGAAGCGGCCGTCGCTCATCAGGCTGGCACGCTCCAGTGCGTTCTTGAGTTCACGGATGTTGCCGGGCCAGGGATAGGCCCTGAGCGCGTGCTCGGCCGCCGGGGTCAGGGCCGGTGCGACCCGGCCACGTGCCGCCGCAATATCCGCGAGCAGCGAGTGTGCCAGCGGAAGAATGTCCTCGGGGCGCTCCCGCAGCGGCGGAATGCGCAACTCGACCACGTTGATGCGGTAATACAGGTCTTCGCGAAAGCTGCCGCTGGCAACGCGCTCCGGCAGGATCTGATGCGTGGCGCAAATCAGGCGGATGGCGACCGGAATCGAGGTCTCGCCGCCGACTCTGACGATGCTGCGTTCTTCCAGCGCGCGCAGCAGCTTGACCTGCATCGAAAGCGGC
>JBMOJJ010000479.1:0-2293 GCA_049315845.1 Rhodoferax sp. | reverse complement strand
CGTGACACGTCTGCCTGAAGGTGGCGGCGGTGACACCGCCTTTGTCAATCTCTACCTGGCTTACGAAGCATTGTCAGAACCCATCAAAACCTTGCTTGATGGATTGACGGCAGTGCACTCCGGACAGGAGGGCTGGACCAATGGCTATGGTGCCCAGCCCGACCCTGGGCAGGCTTTCGCATCCTCAGAGCACCCGGTGGTAGTCCGCCACCCTGTCACCGGTCGCAAGCACCTGTTCGTCAATCGGGCTTTCACTACGCACATCGTTCAGTTGACGCGTGCCGAGAGCAAGGCCCTGCTGGAGTTGCTCTATCAACACATCGAGACTCATCTGGCGTTCCAGCTGCGTGTCAAGTGGACACCCAACACCCTGCTGTTCTGGGACAACTGGGCCTCGCTGCACCAGGCCGTCTGGGACTATTACCCGTTTGAACGCTGGGGTGAGCGTGTCTCAGCGGTCTCCGGAATAAAACCAGAAAACACCTGAGTAGCGCGTTCTTCAATGATTATTTGAACAGAAAGAAATTCATGTCCTATTTCACTCAACTCCTGTTTTCCCTGCGCAAGCTCGCAGGCAAGGCAAGCGCAGCGTTCGCGGCAACGGGTGTGTTCGCTGTCGCACTGGGCATGTCGGCACCGGTCCACGCCGTCGAGGGCCAGTTGCGCATTGCCCAACAGTTCGGCGTCGTTTACCTGCTGCTCAATGTGGCTCAAGAGCAAAAGCTGATTGAAAAGCACGGCAAGGCTGCCGGTCTCGACATCAAGGTGGAGTTCCTCACGCTCTCCGGGGGCTCGGCGGTGAACGATGCCTTGCTGTCAGACAACATTGACATTGCCGGTGCTGGCGTTGGACCCTTGTTCACGATCTGGGACCGCACCAGAGGCAAACAAAACGTCAAGGGGGTGGCCTCGCTGGGCAACTTTCCGTACTACCTGGTGAGCAACAATCCGAACGTCAAGACCATCGCTGATTTCACCGACAAAGACCGCATTGCGCTACCCGCGGTTGGCGTATCGGTACAGTCGCGCGTATTGCAACTGGCCTCCGCCAAACTCTGGGGCGAGAAAGAATACAACCGCCTGGACAAGTTGCAAGTGGCGTTGCCGCACCCCGACGCGACGGCAGCCGTCATCAAGGGCGGCACCGAAATCAACGCCCACTTCGGTAACCCGCCGTTTCAAAACCAGGAACTGGCGGGCAACCCCAAGGCGCACATCGTTCTCAATTCCTACGATGTCCTCGGTGGCCCGGCATCCGCCACGGTGCTCTACAGCACCGAGAAATTCCGTAACGGGAGCCCAAAAACCTACAAGGCCTTTGTCGATGCGCTCGATGAGGCCGCCAGGTTCATCAGCGTCAATCCCGAGCAGGCCGCCGATATCTATCTGAAAGTCGCTGGCGGCAACACCGACCGCAACCTGCTGCTGAGCATCATCAAGAATCCCGAAGTGCAGTTCAAGGTTCGACCCGAGAACACCCTGGGCCTGGGTCAATTCCTGTACCGTGTGGGTGCCATCAAGACCCAGCCCACCGCGCTGAAGGATTACTTCTTCGACGACACGCGTACGGCGGGCGGCAACTAAGCCAGTGTCTACATCAGGAGCAGTATCAAGTGCGGGCACAGCGCTCCTGCAGGTGCAGGGGGTCAGCATCGACTACCGCACGCCGGAACGCGTGGTGCGGGCCCTGCAGCGCGTGTCCTTTGATGTTTACGCTGGCGACCGCTTCATCTTGCTGGGCGCGTCAGGCTGCGGCAAATCCACCCTGCTCAAGGCGGTGGCTGGATTCATCGCCCCAAGCGAGGGGCATATCCTTCTCCATGGGCACACCGTCACCAAGCCGGGGCCGGATCGCGTCGTGGTGTTTCAGGAATTCGATCAGCTCCCGCCCTGGAAGACCGTGCGCGAGAACGTCATGTTCCCCTTGCTGGCATCGCGCAGCTGTGGGCGCGCGCAGGCGGCTGAGCGAGCGGCGCTTTACATCGAAAAAGTGGGCCTGACGCCATTTGCCGATGTGCACCCGCACCAGTTATCGGGCGGCATGAAGCAGCGCGTTGCCATCGCCCGCGCACTGGCCATGCAGCCGCAGGTGCTGCTCATGGATGAGCCTTTTGCGGCACTGGATGCACTCACCCGCCGGCGCATGCAGGAGGAGTTGCTGGATCTGTGGGACGAGTTCCGCTTCACGCTGATTTTTGTGACGCATTCGATTGAGGAGGCGCTGGTGCTTGGCAACCGCATCGCCATCCTTTCGCCGCATCCGGGGCGATTGTGCGCCGAGATCAACAGCCAT
>JBMOJJ010000478.1:0-2302 GCA_049315845.1 Rhodoferax sp. | reverse complement strand
GACTTCTTTTCAGCGACTACCTGCAACTGATCTCGCGCCACTGCGACAAGCAGCCCAGCGAAGCCGCGCTGGCCTTGATGGGCATCCAATTGATCGAACTGCTAGGAACCACGCTGAAGGAAGATGCTTCGGTGCTGCAGTCCTCGGTATCTGTGGTGCGCAGCGCGCACCTGGCGCGCATCGACGCCCATGTGCGCGAGCACCTGAGCGACCCGGATCTGAGTCCCGAGTCGCTGGCAGCCCGGCACGGCATCTCGGTGCGCTATCTGCACACCCTGTTCAAAGACACGGGTCAATCGGTGGCCCAATGGATACGCGATCTGCGCTTGCAGCGCGCGCACGAGCAATTGATGGCGGCGCGACCCGGCACCTCGATTTCGCAGATCGCCTATGCCTGCGGCTTCAACGATCAAAGCCAGTTCAATCACGCCTTCAAGCGGCGCTTTGAGCACTCTCCCGGCGAACTTCTGAAGCCGCGTCACTAGCGCGCAGCATCAGGGTATTTCCCGGTCTGCGGTGCACGCAGACGCAAGACATTGTGCGCCCTGGGACAAAGCGAAAGGTCCTTCCAGCCCCAGAATTTCTCCCCATACAGAGCTTCGTTTCAATCGACTGAAACGACCCATGGATGGCGCGTTGTTGGCTCGCGGCGCGCCCTGGAGAAATTGATGGAAAACCCGAAAAAAGTTGACCCGATTACGCTGGCCGTCGTGCGCGGCGCGCTTGAAACGACGCAGCGCGAGATGACGCTGACGCTGGAAAAGACAGCCCGCTCCAGCGTCTTTAATGTCGCCCATGACTACAGCAATGCGCTGTTCAATCACCGCGCCGAAATGATCCTGCAAGGGCAGGACATTCCGATCCACCTGGGCAGCCTGATGCCGGCCATGAAGGCGGTGGCCAACTACTTTGGCGACGACATCGAAGACGGCGATGTGATCTACCACAACGACCCCGTGATGATGGGCAGCCACATCCTCGACTGCTGCATGTACAAGCCCGTGTTCTATCAAGGCAAGCTGGTGTTCTGGAGCGTCTGCAAGGGCCACGTCTCGGACATCGGCGGGCCGGTGCCGGCCGGCTACAACCCGGACGCAAAAGAGATCTACGCCGAAGGCCTGCGCATACCGCCGGTCAAGCTCTGGGCCGCTGGCAAACCGCGCAATGACGTGATCAACTTCCTGATGTCCAACGTGCGCTCACGACGCGACTGGGAGGGCGACCTGCGCGCGCAATACGGCGCTGTTTCGATTGGTGAACGCAATCTGATCGCACTGCTCGACAAGTACGGCCTTGAAGAAGTGCAGGCCTGCATCGACGAACTCCTGAACATGGCGGACCGCACCATGCGCGGCCTCTTCAGCAGCGTCAAGGACGGCACCTACGAGGCCAGCGCTGTTCTCGAAGACGCCGGCCACGGCCTGGGCGAACTCACCATCACGGCCACCGTGACGGTGCAGGGTGACAACTGTCACATCAAGATTCAAAGCCCGCCGCAGGTGCCCTACTTCATCAACTCTTATGAGGGCAATTCCTATTCCGGCGTTTACCTCGGCTTGATGATGTTTGCCCGTGTCGCACCACCCTACAACGAGGGCCTGTACCGCTGCGTCAGCCTGGACCTCGGACCCAAGGGCACGCTGTGCAACGCGGCCGAACCCGCGCCGCATGTGAACTGCACCACGACGCCGATGGAAACCCTGGCCGACGCCGTGCGTCTGGCGCTGGAGAAGGCGGCGCCGGAGCGCGCCGTGGGTTCCTGGTGCCACTCCAGCGGCATCAACATCGCCGGGCGCGACACCCGCAACAACGAGGAATACGTGACCATGATTCTGGCCTCGCTGATTGGCGGCGCCGGGGCCACGCCGCATCTCGATGGCTGGAACGCGGTCGGCCCGCAATGCTGCTTTGGCGCCCTGAGTTCGGGCGACATCGAAATCATGGAGTACTCGTACCCGATCCAGATCCACCGCTACGGCCTGGTGCAGGACAGCGGCGGCGCCGGCTATCACCGCGGCGGCTGCGCCACCGTCTGGGAGGTCGAGCCGCTGGCGCACGAGATGACCGCGATCACTTTCGGCGAAGGTCGCCACTATGGTGCGCTGGGTGCCAGCGGCGCTGACAGTGCCCGCCCTGAGCTGAAACTGGGCCGCATCGAACGCAAGCACGGCGACGACGTGGTCGATGTGATGCGCAGCAACGCCATTCTGACGATCAAGCCGGGCGACCGGGTCGCCACCACCAACCCGGGCGGCGGCGGCTGGGGCAAACCGCTGGCGCGCGAAATCGAACGCGTGGTTGA
>JBMOJJ010000477.1:0-2319 GCA_049315845.1 Rhodoferax sp. | reverse complement strand
GCAACAACGGCGAAGCCACGACCCTGTTCGCCCGCGAGTGCGGCTTCCACCGCGGCATTCAAGGCAAGGATATTGGTCTGGAACGCAATGCCGTCGATCACTGCAATGATGTCGACGATCTTGCGCGACGAAGTATTGATGGCGTCCATGGTGTCTACCACTTGAGAGACCACCACGCCGCCCCGGGTTGCCAGGGCCGATGCCGAATTGGCCAGTTGATTGGCCTGGGCCGCACTGTCAGCGTTGTGTTGAACCGTACTGGACAATTCCTCGCTAGCAGACGCTGTCTTCTCCAGCGAGCCGGCTTGTTGCTCGGTGCGGTTGGACAAGTCCAGCGTGCCGGATGCCACTTCGCCGGCTGCGCTGGCGATGGCGTCAGAGCCACTGCGCACCTGGCTGATCACATGGTGCAGGTTGTCGCGCATGGTGCTCATCTGGGTCAGCAGGTGGCCAATTTCGTCATGGCCGTCATGCGGCACCGGGTGAGACAGGTCGCCCGCGGCAATGGACGTCGCCGTCTGGTCGGCCAATGCAAAACCGGTACGCATACGCCGCATCAACAGAATCGTCATGAAGGTGGCAGGAACGCCGCCCACGATGGCCGCTGTGAGGAAAACGCCCGTAGCAATGTTGTATCGGCTTTCGGCCTGTTGCGAAGCCAACTCGGCCGCCTTGACTTTGAAATTGCGCAAATCGACCAGCGCCTTGATGGCTGCCTCGCCTTCGGTGCGACCTGCCTGCAAGAAGGCGGCCATCGTCGCCGGGCTGAAATCTCCACTGTCTACCGCCTTGACGGCAAGGTCGAGCTTGTCGCGCCACGCGGCACGTGTCTGCTTGGCTGCCGTCAACAAAGCCTGTTCTTCGGGCTGATCGGTCGTCGCTGTCAGCGCATCAAACAAGCGGTTGGCCTCAACCCGGTTTGTAGCAATGTTGTCAGTGTGCATGCCGGTGGGGTGATCGTGAATGGACGCCAACGGGCCATTCGGTGCGTGCTGAAACGCCAGCAAAATCTGGAGTCGGTTCTGCACAATTTTGTCGATCGAGTCCGACATCTGCAACGCTGGGACCATCGCCTTTTCATGAACCGTCTTGAGGCTGTCCCGCGCCGACGCCAAGCCCCAATAGCTAACGATGGCAACCGCCATGAAAGACACCCAGTAGGCAAACAGAACGATGGCGAAACGCCGGGTGATACGAATATTGTCAAACATAGGCATTCAGTGAAAAATGTACGCATTCATCATACTGAATGCTTGCCCGCTTGAGGGAGTCTTTTCACTCTAATTCCGCCCGGGAACCAGGCACTTTCAACGTGTCAACGCCATGAATAATTTGGGCAACTGTTCTGGCAGCCGGGCGATGTTGTCGATCACCGTGTAGCGCTTGCCAAAAATGTTGTTTGCATACTTATCTGCGCTGTCATCCAGGTTGATGCAGTAGGTGAAGATGCCCTGGTTGTCCAGTTCGCGCACCGCTACCCTGGCGTCCTCGATCAGCAGGCGCTCGTCATGCACGTCAATGTCGGAAGGTTGCCCGTCGGTCAGCACCAGCAGCAGCTTTTTGTCTGCCGCCTGGGTGCTCAGGGTGCGCGCCGCATGGCGCAGCGCTGCGCCCATGCGGGTGCTGTAGCCGGCCTGCATGGCGGCCAGGCGCGCCTTGACATCGTCGCCCCAGCGTTCGCCAAAACCTTTGATGTGGAAGTACCGCACATCGTGGCGGGTGTTGGAGTGAAAACCGGCAATGGCCAACGGATCACCAAGTTGCTCAATGGCCCATGCCAGCAAGGAAACGGCTTCCTGGCTGAGTTGCAGCACAGTCTGCTCCGAGCCACGCGCTTTTTCGTTCAGCGACTCGGACAAGTCCAGCAACAGCGTCACCGCAATGCTGCGGCCATTGGTGGTGTGGCTCATGTTGATGCGCGGGTCGGGCTGGCTGCCGCTCTTGAGGTCGATCAGTGAGCGGATGGCTACATCCAGGTCCAGCTCGTTGCCGTCTTCCTGAAAGCGCACGCGAACCTTGTCTTGTGGTTTGAGCAGGTCCAGCAAGCGCTTCAGCTGCTTGGAAAGGGCGCTGTGTTTGGCCAGCAGAGCATCGATGTCAGATGGGTTGCCGCTGGGGTGCAGGCGCTCGTACAGGCTCACCCAGTCGGGCCGCACGGTCTGGCTCGTGTAGTCCCATTCCGGGTAGTGGCGTGGCGGCAGGCTCTGGATTTCTTGTGTGGGCGGTGTCTGGTCGCGGGTGTCAAAGGTTTCTTCGTCGTCCGAGAGTTCATGAAAGCGCCACAGGTGGCGGTTGTCGTCGCGGTAGTCAACCTCGGTG
>JBMOJJ010000476.1:0-2322 GCA_049315845.1 Rhodoferax sp. | reverse complement strand
AGCCGGTGCAGATCGTCGATCAGGGTCCAGCCCAACTCGCCGCAGCGCACCCGCTGCATCGCCGGATGGTAGCCGGCACGCCAAGCCAGTGCAAAACGGTCGCCGTCAACGTCGGGGCGCAACGCCTGCACTTCGCGCGCAATGCCGCTGTGCCAGTCGACCACAGTGCCGAACACATCGAAGGCGAGCACCCTAGCGCCGCCGGGCGAGCCGGCTTGATGCGTGCTGCGCGGGTTGACCAAGGTCATCGCGGCGCAGCCTCGGTCTCAGGCCGCCTTGGCCTTGCGCACCTTGCGGGTTGCCGCCGGAGCCGCGCGCCGGGGGACCGCCACCGCCGCCTCGTCGCCTGCAATCCTGCTCGCCAGCGCGGCAGACTTCTGCTCGATCCGGGTCGCCAGCGTGGACAGGGCCAGCGCGCCGGGCAGGCTGGCCTGAGCCAGCTTGTTCAGGGCCGTGACCCCGGTCTTCACTTCAAACCGGCTGGCGTTGGCTGCGACGCGTTCGACACCTGTTCCGGCGAGCCTGACGATCTGGCTCACCGCTTCCTGTGCGCCGTTGGTGGTCAGCGTCAGGCCCTTGATGTAGTAGCCGCAAACGGCTTGCTGCGTCGCTGTCGCGTTGCTGGCAACGCCTGCCGCCAGCTTGGAGCGCGACTCGCGCAGCGCACGGTTCCAGTTCTGCTGCAGCAGGCCGACCACGCGCTCGCCGCCGGCGCGGTAGGCGTGAATCACATTTTTGGCTGTGTTGCCATAGGATTCGATGACATCGGTGGCAACGGTGGAGAGTTTCTTGGCGCTCATGGTAGTCCTCAATGGGAGTGGTTTCGATAAGCGCATTGTCCGGAAATTGCCTAGTGAACGCACCCTAGCGGGCTAGGGTAGGGCGTCCAGTCGGTGCGGCGGTCCACACCAGCAGCAGGTTGTTGGCGGGCATCGCGTGGCGTGCCGACAGATGCAGACCGGCGCGCGCCGCCTCGACCTCCACAGACTCGCGCCGACGCAGGCCCCAGCTGGGGTCGCGCTGGCGCAGACTGCGGTCGAATTCCAGATTGCCGGGCGAAGTCGCGACTCCATTCTCCAGATACGGTCCGTAGGTGAGGAGCATGCCGGCGGGCGCCAGGTGGCGCGCGCCGCCCTGCATCAGGGCAGAGCAGGTTGGCCAGGGCGCGATGTGCAGCATGTTGGCGCAGAGAATCGCGTCAAAAACGGGAACAGCGTCGCCGGCTTTGCCGCTCAGCCAGTGCGGCGCCATCACATCGAGTTGCAGCGGGGCGCGGACATTGACCAGGCGTTCGAGCGCGATGCGTGCGGCAATCGCTGGCAGAGCGCTGGCCTGGCAGTCGGTCGGTTGCCAGGTCCAATGCGGCAATCCGCAGGCAAACCAGGCGACGTGCTGGCCGGTACCGGAGGCGACCTCCAGTGCGCTGCCCCGGGACGGCAGCAACTGCCGCAGGATTTCAAGAATCGGCTGTTTGTTGCGCTCGGCGGCGGCGCTGCAGGGCAGCGGGCTCACCTGGCACGCAGTCCCTGAACCAGCGCGCCCAGCGAAATGCCTGCCAATGCCCACAGCAGGCTCCAGTTGCCCGCACCAAGAGCGGCAATGGCCGGGCCAGGGCAGACACCGCAAATGCCCCAGCCGACGCCAAACAGGGCCGCGCCAACAGCGGTGTCGCGGTTCCAGACACTGGGGTGTTCATGAAAGTGGTCGTCCAGCAGCGGGCGCTTGAGCAGGCGCGGCGCCAGCTTGTAGGCCAGCAGTACCACCAGCACCGCGCCACCCATCACCAGCATCAGGCCAAAGTCCTGAAAGCGCAGAAAGCTCAAGACCACTTCGGGTCGGATCATGGTCGAGAACGACAGGCCAAAGCCGAACAGTGCGCCCGCCAGCAATGTTGCGAAAATCCGTGCGGCGCTCATGGCAGTACCCTCATCATCAGGTTGGCGGTGAGGAAGGCGGTGGCCATGAAGGTCAGCACCGCCAGCAGCGAGGGCCATTGCAGTGAACCCAGGCCGCAGATGCCGTGTCCCGAAGTGCAGCCGTTACCCAGGCGTGCGCCGTAGCCAACAAAGAAGCCACCGACCAGCAGTTGCCAGACTGGCACTGCCGTGGCTTGCGACGCGCCGCCAGCAACACCCAGCCACCAGACCAGCGCGCCCAGAATCAAGCCCAGCGCATAGACCAGGCGCCAGCCGCGCGAATCGACAAAGCGCTTTTGCTGAAAGAAAGGCCGCTGCAGCAGATAGGACCAGCTGCTGGAAAACACCGTACTCATGCCGCCAATGCGGCCGGTCAGCACGAACAGCAGCGCAGCACCGGCGCCGA
>JBMOJJ010000126.1:0-10368 GCA_049315845.1 Rhodoferax sp. | reverse complement strand
GACCTGCGCGCCAGGTGCCAGCATGTCGGTGACAATGCCTCCGACTACACGACCCGCTATGGCAACGTCAGCGCCGCCAGCATTGGCGCCATCCAGCGCGGACTGATGCAGATTGAATCCCAGGGCGGTGACAAATTCTTTGGCGAGCCGATGCTCAACATCGAAGACTTCATGCAGACCGCCGCCGACGGGCGCGGCCTGATCAACGTGCTGGCGGCAGACAGGCTGATGAACTCGCCGCGCCTGTACGCCACCTTCCTGCTCTGGCTGCTCAGCGAGCTGTTCGAGAACCTGGCGGAAGTCGGCGACCTGGACAAGCCGAAAATCGTCTTCTTCTTCGATGAGGCGCACCTCTTGTTTGCCGATGCGCCCAAGGTGCTGATCGAGCGCATCGAACTGGTGGTGCGGCTGGTGCGCTCCAAGGGTGTGGGCGTCTACTTTGTGACGCAGAACCCGCTGGACATTCCTGACTCGGTGCTGGCCCAGTTGGGCAACCGGGTGCAGCACGCGCTGCGCGCCTTCACGCCAAGAGACCAGAAGGCGGTCAAGTCGGCCGCCGACACCATGCGACCGAACCCCAGACTGGACATCGGCGCCGTCATCACCGAACTCGCAGTCGGTGAGGCGCTGGTGAGCTTGCTCGACGAAAAAGGGCGCCCCGGCGTGACCGAGCGCGTCTATGTGCTGCCGCCGGCCAGCCGGATCGGCCCGATCACGCCCGGCGAGCGCAAGGCCCTGCTGGCCGATTCGATCGTGGCAGGCGCCTATGAAAAGGTGCTGGACCGCGAGTCCGCCTTCGAGAGAATCAAGGGCCGCACCGAGTCGCGATTGGCCGACGCCAAAGCCGACCCGAAGCCATCCTCCGCCGGCGGCGGCCTGCTTGACGGCATCGGCTCGATTTTCGGCGGTGGCCAGGGCCGAAGCCGAACCTCCGCCGGCGAGCAGATGATACGAAGCGCCGCCAGCGCGGTCGGGCGTGAGGTCGGTCGCCAGATCATCCGGGGCGTGCTCGGCGGCATCTTTGGCGGCTCACGGCGCTGACGATGAGAGTTACGATACGGCAATGCGATCCAACCAAGTCCTTTGAGAAAGACCTCCATGAGCACCTCCGTCAGCACCGACCCCAAAGTCCACGTCATTGACCACCCGCTGGTTCAGCACAAGCTGACGCTGATGCGCAGAAAGGATGCCAGCACCAGCAGCTTTCGCACGCTGCTCAATGAGTTGAGTATGCTGATGGCCTATGAGGTGACACGCGACATGCCGATGCAGGAGATCGAGATCGAGACGCCGCTGGAGACCATGACCGCCAGGGTGATCGACGGCAAGAAACTGGTTCTGGTGTCGATCCTGCGCGCCGGCACCGGCATTCTGGACGGCATGCTGACCGTCGTGCCCGGCGCGCGCGTCGGCCACATCGGCCTGTACCGCGACCCGAAAACGCTGCAGGCCGTCGAGTACTATTTCAAGATGCCCAAGGACACGCAGGAGCGCGACGTGGTGGTGGTCGACCCGATGCTGGCGACCGGAAATTCAGCGGTGGCGGCGATTGAGCGCGTGAAGGCGCTGAACCCCAAGTCGATCAAGTTCGTCTGCCTGCTGACCTGCCCCGAAGGCATTGCCACGCTGCGCAAAGCGCATCCGGATGTGGAGATCTACACCGCCGCGATCGACCGCCAGCTCAACAGCCACGGCTACATCCTGCCGGGCCTGGGCGATGCCGGCGACCGGATTTTCGGAACGCAGTGAATCATGTCCCCGGCAGGAATGAATCTCTCTGCATCTGCCTGTTCGCGCCAAAACGGAGCCAGACCAATGCCGCCCACGCCCGATACCCCACTAAGATGGACCGATGGTTGTCGCTAATCTGATTGCAAGAATCGATGCCATTGGTATAGCCAGAAGTCCTGACGAATATCGAATTATCCAGGGCAGTTATTCAATTAAATCACTGAAGATTGCCGAAGCGTCGATTCTGGATTCAGTTACTAAAGAGGAATTCACCGTAAGCGGTCGGTGTCTATGCTGTAGTGCAAATGTATCATTTTGCGTAGACCAAAAATCCGGTGGTCAAAGGCGTGGCTCACAATTTCTTCCGAATTGGCGGGAACGAATGGTCTGCCCATTGTGTGGCATGAATAATCGTCAGAGGCTGGTCGCCACACTTGTTCGTCAAGAGCTGAATTCTAAGGTAGGCAGGAATGTCTACTTCATGGAGCAGGTCACACCCTTGTATTCGTGGGCGGCCAAGACTCTCAAGGGTAACCACATCGTAGGCAGTGAATATTTTGGGGCGAAATATCAAGGTGGAGCGAGCATTCGAAATGGTTTGCGCTCGTTCAAGCTATTTTGTCGATTTCACTTTTCGGAAGCAGTAAAAGCCGGATTTACGGGCATCCGACATGAAGACATTGAATCTCTTAGTTTTCCCAATAACTCGCTGGATTTGATCGTTAGCAACGATGTTTTTGAGCACGTCCCAAATTATCTTCAAGGATTTCAGGAATGCTGTCGTGTGCTTAGAACCGGCGGGATGATGATTGTCACTATCCCATTCCATGCCGAAAGCAATGAATCCGTCTGTCGTGCCAGTCTCATTGGCGGTAAATTTCAGTACATTCACCCACCAGCCTTTCATGGAAATCCCGTATCCAAAGACGGTTCCTTGGTGTTCACTGATTTCGGCTGGGATCTGATCAAGGAGATAAAAATGCGGGGATTTTCAGATGCCTATATGAGTTCGTTTGCCGCTCCTGAATATGGGCATCTAGGTAACAATCTCGACGTCTTGGTCTGCATCAAATAGTGCGGAGAATTCGACAAGGCGGGTTGCGCCGCCAGGCGCCATAGCTCAATCAGCCTGCGGCGCAATCGACTCGGCGTAGTCGTACAGCGCGCCCAGCAAGGCTTCGCCACGTTCGTCGGCGCTTTCCGCCAGCTGGTCCAGCTCATCGAACAGCGCCGGCAGCGTACGCGCCCCGCCGTCGCCATTCAACAGACGCGCGGCGCGATGCTGCTCCCAGGCCTGCTGCTCCTGTGCGGACAGACTGTGCGGAAAATTGCGCGCCCGGTAGCGCCACAGCAGTTCGGCCAGGCGCGCATCGTCGAAGGCCGGTCTGGCGCGCGCCAACTGCTCTGGCGTGCTTTGCCGCAGTTCGTTGAGGCGGCGCCGGTCGGCGTTGCCGACAAAGCCTCCATACAGGTCTTCATCGACATCGGGCCGCGGCGCGCTCTCGCGCTTGAAAACCTGCTCCCAGATCGCGCTCATGTCCGGCAGCTCGCGCGCGAGCGCCGCGTGCCGCAGTTGCATTGACAGGTCGATGCCCCAGCGCTGCGCGGCGGCATCGCTCACCACCTTGAGATTGCCCATCACCATCGGCGACTTGTTCAGATGCACAGACTTGACCGGCAGGCGCTGGACGCCCGGCGGCAGATCGGCCGTCTTGGTGAACAGGCGCAAGCGCATTTGTTCGGCATTCAGGTCGGCCAGCTCGCGCGGGTCTTGCGCCAGATCCCAGGCCAGCAGCTCGTTCTTGTTGTTCGGGTGCGTGGCCAGCGGCCACATCAGCGCCAGGCAGCCGCGCTCGGCCGGGAACATACCCGACACATGCCAGAACGGCCGCGCCGTGAGCGCTCCGGTGGGCAGGCCCAGCTCGGCCATGACGCGGTCCTTCCTGCGCAAAGCGAAGCAGAAATCGAACAATTTCGGCTGCGCCCGGCGCAGCAGCCGCGCCAGCGCGATGGTGGCGCGCACATCGCTCAGCGCGTCGTGCGCGCTCTCGTGCGACAGGCCATTGGCGGCAGTCAGGTCGGTCAGCTTGAAACTGGCTCCACCCTCGGGCTTGGTCGGCCAGACGACGCCCTCGGGACGCAGCGCGTAGGCGGTGCGCACGACGTCGAGCAGGTCCCAGCGGCCGCAGTCGTTTTGCCACTCGCGCGCATAGGGGTCGATCAGATTGCGCCAGAACATGAAGCGCGTGATCTCGTCGTCGAAGCGGATCGTGTTGTAGCCGACGCCGATCGTGCCCGGCTCGGACAGCAAGCGCTCGATCGTGGCGGCGAACTCGAATTCGGGCACGCCCTTGTCCAGGCAGAGTTGCGGCGTGATGCCGGTGATCAGGCAGGACTGCGGATCGGGCAGGAAGTCGTTGGCCGGCTTGCAGTAGAGCATCACCGGCGAGTCGATCTCGTTCAGTTCGGCATCGGTGCGGATCGCCGCAAACTGTGCCGGCCGGTCGCGCCGGACCCGGGTGCCAAAGGTTTCGTAGTCGTGCCAGAGAAAGCTGTGTGCAGTGGATGCCGAGATCATCAAATGTGCCAGGTTAGAAGAGGATGGGCCTCAGCGCCGCCGCGCCGACCTGACGCCCGCGAGCTCGGCCACAATGCCGAGCACCTTGTGCAGGCGTCCCGAGTCGGACACCTCGACCGTGAAGGTCATCCAGGCGGTGCCCTTGATCGACTGCGTCTGCACGCCGATCACATTCATTTTTTCCTTCGTGAATACTTCTGAAATATCGCGCAACAGGCCTTGCCGGTCAGCCGCTTCGATCGCCACATCGACCGGATAGACCGCAGCCTCCTTGGCTTGCGCCTGTCCCCACTCGACCTCGATCACCCGCTCGCCGTTCCTGCTCACCATTTCGCGCAGATTCGAGCAGTCGCTGCGATGCACGCTGACCCCCTTGCCACGCGTGACAAAGCCGCAGATGGCGTCCGGCGGCGCCGGCTTGCAGCACTTGGCCAGCTGCGTGAGCAGCGAATCCACGCCCACCACCAGCAGCCCGCCCTTGCCGCCCGGCGCGCTGCGCGGCTTCTTCAACTGCAGCTGGTCGTCGTCGGCCAGCACCGGCTCGGGCGGGCGCAGCACGGTTTCGATATTGCGCAGCGAAAACTCGTCCTTGCCGACCACCTCGAACAGATCGTCGGCCGACTTGAAGCCGAGCTGCTCCGCCAGGTCATCAAGCTTCACGGCGGTCTTGCCGACGCGCTGCAGCAGCTTTTCCACCGCCTCGCGTCCCTTCGCCACCGTTTCGTTCAGCGCCAGCGCGTTGAACCAGGCGCGAACCTTGGCCTTGGCCCTGTGGCTGGCCAGGTAGCCGAGCTCCGGATTGAGCCAGTCGCGCGACGGCCCGCCCTCCTTGACGACCGTGACCTCGACCGTCTGGCCGTTCTTCAAGGCCGTGTTCAAGGGCATCATGACGCCATCCAGGCGCGCGCCGCGGCAGCGATGCCCGAGGTTGGTATGCACGCTGTAGGCAAAGTCGATCGCCGTGGCGCCCTGCGGCAGTTCGACAATCGCGGCGTCCGGCGTCAGCACGTAGATGCGGTCATCGAGAACGCCCTGCCCGGGCGAGCCGGCGAGGTCGCGCTCCCAGGCCAGCAACTGGCGCAACACCGCAATCTTGGCGTCGTAGGCGCCGCTGGCCGAAACCCCTGAATAGCCTTTGCTGCCCGCCTCCTTGTAGGCCCAGTGCGCCGCCACGCCAAGCTCGGCGTGCTCATGCATGGCCTGGGTCCGGATCTGGATTTCAATCGGTCGGGCGGCCTGATCGCGCACGATGGTGTGCAGCGACTGGTAGCCGTTGGCCTTGGGTCGGGCGATGTAGTCGTCGAACTCCTGCGTCACCGGCGCGAACTGGCTGTGCACCCAGCTCAGCGCGGCGTAGCAATCGGGAATCGTCGCCACGATGATCCGCAGCGCCCGCAGGTCATAGACCTGGTCGAAACCCAGTGACTTGCCGCGCATCTTCTTGACGATGCTGTAAATGTGCTTGGGGCGACCCTGCACGGTGGCGGCGATGCCCTGCGCCTTCAGTTCGGCCTCCAGCCGCGAGCGCAACAGCTCCACCCCGGCCTCGCGCTCGGAGCGCTTTTCATCAAGCAGGCCGGCGACCTGGCGGTAGACCTCGGGCTCCAGGAAGCGGAAAGACAAGTCCTCCATCTCCCACTTGATCTCGCGGATGCCCAGGCGGTTGGCCAGCGGCGCAAAGACCTGCAGCGCCTCGCGCGCCAGACCCGGCGGCATCGGCAGCTTGCTGGCGGCAAAGAACCGCAGCGTCTGCAGGCGCGACGCCAGGCGCAGCATCACGACACGCAGATCGCGCGAGAACGCCAGCAGCATCTTGCGCACATTCTCGGTTTGCGCGGCGGCGGTTTGCGCCATCGGGATCGCCGCGCGCGCGGCGCCAAGCTGTGTCAGCAGGGCCTGGCGCTGCACCTGCACCAGTTTGGTGGTCTCGACGGCCAGCGCCGCAAAATTCTCGCCAAAGGCCTTGGCGATAACCTCCTGCGGCTTGTTCAGGTAGTCGCACACGTACACCAGATAGCTGGCGGCCTGCATCGCCTCGGAGCCACCGATGTCGCGCAGAATCGCGGCCACCGCCTCGGCATGGGCCAGGATGTTTTCGCCGGTGTCCAGCGTTTCGCCGGCCAGCAGCGGCTCGGCAAAGGCGCGCGCGCGCGCCAGCGCGTGATCCTGCCCGGGCACGGTTTGCGCCGTTGCGGCCAGCAGGGGTGCCGACCCACTGGGTTCGGCTGACAGTCTTTTCATCCGAAATTTATCCCATTGTCAGTCAAGCAGGAACGATGCCACCGCTTGCACCTGTTCTTCGGCAATCAGGGTCGGCGCATGGCCCACGTCAGCGAACTGCAGCAGCCGCGCCCTGGGGCCGCGCCGGGTCATCGCCTCGGCGGTCCCGATCGACAGCAGGTCGGACTGCGCGCCCCTGAGCAGCAGGGTCGGCGCGGTGATGTTGTCGTACAGTTGCCAGAGCGTCGCCTCCCCCTGCGCCACCGATTCCGGCGTCACGCCGCGAAACGGCACCTCGATGGCTGGATCGTAATGCAGCGTCAGGCTGCCCGGATCGTCCGGCATCGGCTTGACCATCGGTCGCGAGAACGCCAGCCACTGCGCCGCCGTGTGCGGCCCAAAGCTGCTGGAGCTTGCCCACAGTGCATCGGCCGCCTCCTGTAGAGAAGAAAAGCGCCCGGTCTGACCCAGATACTCGCCGATCCGCTGCACCGCCTGCCACTGCATGCTAGGTCCGACGTCGTTGAGCACCAGCCTGCGCACCGGCGAGGCCGCGCCCTGGCCGGCCACGATGATGCCGATCACGCCGCCCATGCTGGTGCCCACCCAGTCCAGCGTCGCCGCATTGAGCTGCCCGAGCAGCGCCAGCATGTCCGAAGCGTAGTGCGGAATCTGGTAGCCCATCGGGTCTTTCAGCCAGTCGCTGCGGCCGCGGCCGACGACGTCAGGACAGACCACCCGAATCGTGTTGCCGGACTTGTCGCACAGCGCCTGCGCCAGCGTGTCGAAATCGCGCCCCTGGCGCGTCAAACCATGCACGCAGACGACGCTGTGCAAGGCCTGCGGGTTGCCCCATTCCCAATAGGCCATCCGGTGGCCGCCGCTGGCGTCGGCGCACATTAGGTAATTCAGCGTAGGCTCGAGCATGGTGAAATCTATGGTCTGATAATGCCTGCATCCTAATTCAATCGGAGAAATAACATGCTTAAAGGGAAGAACGCCCTCGTCACCGGATCCACCAGCGGCATTGGCCTGGGTATCGCCAAAGCGCTGGCAGCACAGGGTGCCAACATCGTGCTGAACGGCTTTGGCGATGTCGCGGGACCGACTGCGGAGGTCGCCGCATCGGGTGTCCAGGTGGCCTACCACGGCGCCGACATGAGCAAACCGGCAGAGATTGAAGCCATGATGAAGTTTGCTGCGGAGCGCTTCGGCCGCGTCGATATTCTGGTGAACAACGCCGGCATCCAGCACGTCGCCCCGATCGAGAACTTCCCGGTCGAGCGCTGGGACGCGATCATCGCCATCAACATGAGCAGCGCGTTTCACGCGACGCGGCTGGCGCTGCCGGCGATGAAGGCCGCCCACTGGGGCCGCATCATCAATGTCGCCTCGGTGCATGGCCTGGTCGCATCGGCGGAAAAATCAGCCTACGTGACGGCCAAGCACGGCCTCGTCGGCCTGACCAAGGTGACCGCGCTGGAAAACGCCACCACCGGCGTGACCTGCAACGCGATCTGCCCCGGCTGGGTGCTGACGCCTCTGGTGCAAAAACAGATCGATGCGAAGGCAAGCGCGCTGGGGATCACAAACGACACCGCGATCAAGATGCTTCTGGGCGAAAAGGAACCGTCGCTGCAATTCACGACACCGGAAGAACTGGCCGCACTGGCGGTCTTCTTCTGCTCCCCCGCCGGCAACAATGTGCGCGGTGTCGCGTGGGCGATGGACGGCGGCTGGACCGCGCAGTAACTGCCATTGCGCGATCTCGCCCACCCGTATGCTCTGGCGCCGTACCAGAACGCGTTTTGATCCGGCGCCGGGCTACCCCGCTATTTCAGCTGCACCGACCCCGAGACGTTGACCACGACCGAGGTCTTGCCGGCCTCGACCGGCATCGGCGAATCAGCCAGATTGGCGCGGGCGTCCATCGCCAGCATCCGAGGCCGGGGCGACACACCCTGGTCGTTGCTGCTGACGTTGACCTCGCGCAGGCCGTAGCCGGCAAACCCAAAACTCCGGGCAATTTCGCTGGCACGCGCCTTGAAGCGTTCAATCGCGATCGTCTGCGACTCCGCCTCGACCCGGACGCGCTGCTCGCGGCTCAGACCGAAGCCGACGCTGCTGACCGTGAGCGTCTGTATCCGCCCCGCCGCAGCCGTGATGCGAGCGAAATCACGCCCTTCGAGAACCAGTTCGGCCGAACCCTGCCAGCCGATCGGCTTGCCGTCGCGGCCGTAGCGCGGCGACAGGCTGAAATTGCCAGTGCGCAGATCGAGTTGACCGGGCTGCGCCGACTTGCGCGCCTCGGCGAGCGCCGCCTCGATTGCGGCTTTGAGCTGGCTTTGCAACAGGTTCGGGTCCGTGCCCTCGCGCGTGATGCCCAGAACTATCGACAGCAGGTCCTGCTGCACTTCGACCGTGCCATTGGCCGAGAGTTGAACCACGTTCTGCGGTGCGGCCGGCGCGGCCTGCTGGGCAAAGACAGCGCTAGAGCAGCTGAGAAGCGTGCACGCGGCAAGGTTGCTGATCGTACTGAGCGCCTGATTCATCTATCAACTCCTATTGAAAAACATCGAAGGCAAGCTGCCTTCAGGGACGCTGTGAAGCCGGCTGGGAGCCTTGCTGACGCAACTCTCGCCTCAGGTCTGCCCGCTCCTGGTCCGACAGATGCCGATTCGGCGGCGCGCCGGTGCCTTGCCGCTGCGCTGGCTCCGAAGCGGGTCGGGCCTTCAGAACTTCGCGCAACTCGACGCGCCGCTGCTCTGACACAGCCTGCGACGCTCCGGTCTGCGGATTGCGCGCGGGCTGTGCCGGTGCGGCGTTCGGGATCAGGAACAGCAGTAAGACAAGTTTCAGCAGTTTCATCACAACAC
Source organism: Rhodoferax sp. (assembly GCA_049315845.1). Classification (GTDB taxonomy): domain Bacteria; phylum Pseudomonadota; class Gammaproteobacteria; order Burkholderiales; family Burkholderiaceae_C; genus Rhodoferax. Next base: position 963 of record JBMOJJ010000126.1, on the reverse strand, counting down.
GGTTGGGTCGAAGGAGAACCTTGGCCCCGATTGTTGAACCATCGATCCGCCGGCAGGGACAAGATTTGTAACAGGTTGTCAATAGGCGTCAAAATTTATCCATTGCGGGGCTGCAAACCTGCAGAATCCGCATTGTTACAAATTCAACGGTACCACCATGAGCCAAGCCCCCACGCGCAATGACAAGGTTCTGATTGTTGATGACGACGCCCGAATCCGCGACCTGTTGCGCCGCTATCTGACTCAGGAGGGCTTTGACGTCGTGCTGGCCGAGGACGGCAAGTCGCTGACGCGTATCCTGTTGCGCGAAACGGTTGACCTGATCGTGCTGGACCTGATGATGCCCGGTGAGGATGGTCTGTCGATTTGCCGCCGGCTGCGCGCGGCCAAGGACCGCACCCCTATCATCATGCTGACCGCCAAGGGCGAGGACGTGGACCGGATCGTCGGCCTCGAAGTCGGCGCCGACGACTATCTGGCAAAACCTTTCAACCCCCGTGAACTGCTGGCCCGCATCCACGCCGTGCTGCGCCGTCGTCCGACCCCGGAAGCACCCGGTTCGCCGGCCAGCGACCAGCAGGTGGTCAGTTTTGGCCCGTTCACCTTTGACCTGGGCGCGCGCACGCTGCGCCGCGGCAGCGAAGACCTGCCGCTGACGACCGGCGAATTCGCGATGCTCAAGACACTGGTGCGCCATCCGCGCCAGCCCCTGTCGCGCGAGAAGCTGGCGCAACTCGCGCGCGGCCGCGAGTTCGAACCGTTCGACCGCAGCCTGGACGTGCAGGTGTCACGCCTGCGCAAACTGGTCGAGGTGGATGCTGCGGTGCCGCGCTACATTCAAACCGTCTGGGGCGTTGGCTACGTCTTCGTGCCCGACGGAGCTGGTTGAGCCGCTTGAGGCCGGCGCAAGACCCTCATCCGGCCATCAGTGCCGCCATGCCGCTGGAGAGCCGGGCGCTCTCG
>JBMOJJ010000475.1:0-2331 GCA_049315845.1 Rhodoferax sp. | reverse complement strand
CTTTCGAGCGGTGGCACGTAATATCCGTTTCTGGTCATTGGCAGGTGCTCGGATTGGTGAATTCACCGCCACAAATCTGACCCCAGCGACGCTGGTTTGACTGGCCGGTTTGGAGGAGGCAGATCACAAATGTCTACTTCGGCAATGAGTCTATAGAAGGCAGCCACTTTTCTTGGAAGCGGGCACTCGAACCTGAACGTCGGCAATGGAGAAATTCCAAGACCGGCTGAGTGGCGTAACCCGACGGCCACCAGTGGCCGCTTCCGAGAACTCCAAGTTCATGATTTGGGGCGCCGACTAGTTGTCGTTCACCGCCCACTCCAACGTGCCCATACCGGTAGTCGGGTTTCGAACTGGCCTCTCCGATCGCTGTCATTGGAACGAAGTTGAAACCTACTACGGGAACCCGGCGAAATCGCAGGCACCGCAGGGGATTTGGAGCATATCTTGTTGAACAGTGGTAGGAAGGCTCAATGGTTGAACAGGGCGGAAATTCAGGGCCGGAATTGGCTGGTTGAGTGATAGTTGTGTCCCTGGAACGCTCGTTCCCTAGAGGGTTGCTCTCTATCAGATAAGGTGGTTAATTGAACCGTTGAAACCGGACGTTACTGGTGATCAATTTAACAGCGGCCATCCGCACGGACTCTGAGAAGCGAAGCCTGTCGCGTAGTTTTACGCGCCGATTTCAGGCAATCACACCGATGCGCTGTGCATCGCCGACTCCGACACTGTGGACACACAACACAACACAGATCAAGGAGAACGATGATGGACCTCACCCGAACGGTATCGCGGCCGTTGGACCTCAAAACCGTAGGCTTTCGCATCGCCATGGTGTGTGTCTTGGTGCTGCTGCTGGCACTGAGCTCGGCGGTCATCTCCAAAGCTGTCATCGCAGGTGTTGGGTTGGTAGCGCTAGGCCTGATAGCAGGCGTGGGCGTGCTGACTTTTTCTGCGTTGCCCTTGCTGATGCAAAAGCTGGAAAACCGGATACTCGCCTTGCGCAAGGCGGAAGCACGCAAAAACCCGGTCGAGCAATTGCAAAATGACTGCCTGCGACGCGCTGAGCGTCTGAACATCTTCCGGAAGGCTCTGATCAACATCGGTGGGCAGATCGGTTCTATGAGCGATATGCTCGAAGAGCGACGCCATGACAACCCCGGGCAAAGACTGGAACGTCAGGAGCGCGCCCTGGAACGTATGGGTTTCTTTTACGAGGCGCACATCGGTCGCCTCAAAGAGGCCAACGCTGCGCTGGCTACGTTCCAGGAGATGGTCAAGCAAAAGGAGTTCGAGTGGCGTTTTGCCTCGCTGGCGGGGGACATCATGCGCTCGCTCAACCCCCGCGAGGCTGAAAAGCTGCTGCAAAACATCCTCACCGATGAGGCGCTCATGGAGGTTCAACAACGCTTCAACGCGGTATACGCCGAGCTCGACATAGGCATGCGTGCACCGGATTCCCCGGCGCAAGCCCACCTCATTCAGGGCGAGCTCGACCCGTTGGGCGACTTGCATATCGAACTGCTTCACACCACCGGAGGTCGACTATGAAGTTCTGGCGCCGCTTGCGCTGGTTTGCGCTAATTTCTTTTATGTTGATTCTTGTTGTGCTCTGGTTTGCCGGGCCGACCGGCAGTAGCACAGACCTGATTTACGCACCAAAATTCCCCGCCACACCCTAAGGAGCATTCATGAAAGCCGAACCACTCTTCTGCCGCATCGTCGGCGCCACCCTTAAAATCACTCTGACCCTGGGCTTGAGTGCATCGCTGCATGCGCAGCCTGCCGATGCGTCCTGCGCGCTGCGGGTGGCCTCCGGTCCAGAGGGCGGCGTATACGCCAGGCTTGCTCGCGACATCCACGCGGTGTGCGGCAAGACGGTCAGCGTTTGCGCCGTCACCACCAAAGGTGGGCTGCAGAACCTGACCCTGCTGTCGTCCAGTGAGGCCGATGTGGGCTTCGCGCAAGTGGACACGCTGACCGAACTCGGCCGGGGCGGCAACCCGAGCATTCAACAGTTGCAGGCCGTGATGCCCATGCATGCCAACCTACTGCACGTCATCACCCTCAAGCGCGGCAGCCGCTTGCCGCGGCTCGGGGCGTTGGGCAGCCTCTGGGGGGGCAGCAAAGACATGCCAGGACTGGGAGAAACCAAGGTCTTCAGCAAGCTTTCTGACTTGCGAAAAATGCAAGTAGCGGTGGCCGGCTCGGCAGTGCTATCGGGACAGACCCTGGATGCGCAACTGGGCTATGGCATGACCTTTGTCGAGGCAGCCAATGACGACGAAGCCCTGGCACTGTTGCGTGCCGACAAGGTTCAGGCAGCGTTAC
>JBMOJJ010000125.1:0-10443 GCA_049315845.1 Rhodoferax sp. | reverse complement strand
GACCGCTTCGGCACCCCTGACGACTGCGCCGAACGGCCGCTCCACGACATCACGGCCGTCAGCTTGGGGCACGTTGTTCGCGGTCACGACTGGCAGCTGCACGGCAACCCGATTTAGAGATTGCCCAAACGTCAAGTTTCGGGCTAGAACTTTAAGGTGCCCGCTGGCCCTTGACGACCAATAAGAGGCATCCACTGACTAGTCAATGAATGACCGCTGCACCTGACAAACAGGTCAAGTGATCGTTGGCGCCACCTGATCGACTGGCTCATTCCAGCAACGTCTTGTAGGCAGACGGCTTACTCAACACTGGGTTGAACTGGCCCTTCACCCCAATATCAAAACGGAAGATTGTTTGCAGTCTATATAGCGACTTTGATGACGTAAATGTCATTTATTTGGACCGGCAGCAGGCTACGATTTTGCTAATGATGTGAAGCACATTACCGCTCCACATCCCGTTCAAGGAGCCGTCAAATGAAGATTGCGACACAGCTTGATAGTTTGACGAACACCTGCGAGGAGTCGCCCAAGGGGTTGGTGGCAAGACCGAACCAGCCTAAGGGCGTATTCGTGAAATAGCCGCCGTACGGAGGAAATTGAAATGCAAATGTTCATATTGAGACGACTCGCCGTCATACTGTCCTTCTTCACCATGCTCATGGCGTCCCATGGCACCCACGCCCAGGTGAGCATGCCAAATGCCCCCATCTTCAACATGGCGCAGACCATTTCCGACGGCGCGCAGAGTACAACCATGGCTTTTTCCGGCCTGGCCCTGATGACCGGCAATCTGGATGCACAGTCCTTCTTTCCACCGGGCAAGGTGGCCGACTACACGGGGTTTCAGTACCTGCGCGACAACGACCCCGACAACATGGGGCACAACACTAGTTTCCTCACCAGGGTGGCCAACAATGTCATCTACATTCTGAACGACAGCCAGCTTGCCAAGCTGTCGGCGCTGGCGGTTGCCCAGCAGAGCCAGGTCGATCTGTATGGCTACAAGCGCTATCCGCTGATGCAGGCTTTCCGCAGCCTCATCGACGGCAATATTCCATCAGGATCGAGTGGCCTCAATCTGAACGCCGTGAAGGCGGCTTCGCGAGCCCTCTATCTGATCGACGGACAGATCAGCTTTGATCGGGCCGTGCTCTATGCCAGCATCATCAATTCGCTGGACGCCACACAGAAGGCCTATTTGGCAGACATGAAGGGCAAGGGCTGGCATTCCTGGCCGGACATCACCGACGCCCAGATCAACGGCAAGATGTCTGGGCTGGCGCAGGGCTCGAAGGTGGCCGTGATGACCTATGCCAGCGACATCTACAGCTGGTATGCCGGTTCGCTGGAGGCGGATGTCTATTTCTGCCCGGAGCGTCACGGCACCTACTACGGCGGCTTCTACATCAAGGATGCTCCCGCTGTGGGCCACGAAGGCTACAGCATCGACGAGCAGATGACGGCAACTGCCGGCGCGGCGCTGATCGACACGTCCAAGGGTTACGTCACCCAGGATCAGGCCACGACCATGTACAGCCTGGTGGCGACGCAGAAAGACAACCTGAATTCGATTGTCTCGACGCGAACGCAAATCGCCACGCTGCTGCGCAGCCTGCTGAACTCGTCCACGTCAGCCGACTCGGTGAAGACCCAGGTGCTCGCCCTGTCGGGAACCTATGGCGACCTTGATGGCACAGACAACTACTACTACGCCACTACCTTCGCCCAGGTTTACAAGACACTGAGCGCCGATCAAAAGGTCAGGCTCGCCGCCCTGCGCAAATCAATGATGTCTGGCAAGTATCCCGACGGCACGGTCTTCGACTTCTCGGTCGCCAACACGCCTTTCCTCTACTCGGCCGTTTTGACCGATGGGCAGATCGCACCCTACATCTCTGACGCTGTCACCAACCCTCTGTTCTTTGAGTCCACTTCATCGAGTCTGAGCGTCCCTGGCGCGCCGACATTGCCGTTAGCGACTGCCGGCAACGCCCAGGCCACGGTGAGCTTTTCGGCGCCGACGAGCGACGGCGGCCTACCCATCGTCAGCTACACGGTGACTTCGACTCCGGCCGGGGTTATTAAGAGCGGCGCGGCCAGCCCAATCACTGTGACGGGCCTGAGCAACGGCACCAGCTACACCTTCACCGTGGCCGCGGCAAACGCGCTGGGTACCGGGCCATCTTCTGGAGCCTCCAATAGCGCAACGCCTACGGCAACCGTCACGGTGCCTGGTGCGCCAACAATTCTCGCGACATCAACTGGCAACGGCAGTGCCATTCTCTATTTCTCGGCGCCATCGTCAAACGGTGGCTCGGCCATCACCGGTTACAAGGCAAATTGCGGCACGATCGTGGTTTCCGGTACATCGTCACCAATCAGCGTGGCACCGCTGACGAACGGGACGACCTATGCTTGTACTGTGAAAGCAGGCAATGTGATGGGCTACAGCGCTCCCTCCGCCGCCGTGCAAGTGACGCCCAACGCCGCAGCCACTGGGCCGGTCTCGTCCGCTGGTCTCTATGACGGGATCTATCAGTGGTCACCGGGTAACTATCTGTCCATCCACCAGCGTGGAGCACGCATCATTGCGACCATCTATCTCAATGCCGATGGGAGTTTCAGCTTCAATTCGCCAGACGGGCACATCTTGCCGGTCCCACAGCTGGATATCTTTGATCTTCTCAATGGGTCGATTTCCGGTTCAAGCGCAACGGTAAGTGGCACCCGATTCCACCGTGCCTGCAACGTGAGTTACAACTTCGCATTCAGTGACAACGGCGATATCAGTGTGACCAAGACGGCGGTAAGCAACACGGCGGCAACCGATCTGACCGGCATTTCCTGTGCGGCAATAACCGAGCCGATGGGAGTCGTCATGGTCGTTCCAAAGATACTGTTCTAGCCACCTCCTGCCTGCAATTCTCTGCAACCCGCCACAGGACACAACATGAAACGCTTCAAATTTCTGACCTTGATTTTCGGCGCCTTTGTTCTTGCCGCCTGCGGCGGTGGCGGCAGCGCTCCAGTTACGGTCGTGCCCGTCAACAATACGGCTCCGGTGGCCAACGCCGGTGTGAACCAGAACGTTGTCGTCAATACGGTCGTGACGCTTGACGCTAGCGCGAGTTCTGATGCCAACGGTGACGCGCTGACCTATGTATGGACTATGAGCAGCAAGCCCTCGGGCAGCAAGGCCGCGCTGTCATCAGCCACCGTGGTCAAGCCAACATTCACGCCAGACCTGGCGGGCACTTATGTTGCCAGCCTGGTCGCCAATGACGGCAAACTCAGCAGCGCGGCGGCTACTGTCAGCATCACAGCGACGGCAACGTCCTCCGTAGCAACCCCATTCACGCCGGTTTTCGTGCGTATCCCGGGCGGAAGCTACGTGATGGGCGATCACTTTAATTTTGTTGATCCGGACCACCCAAGCGATGAAGTCCCGCTACACAATGTGACGATCTCGCCGCTCTATATGTCGACGACGCTGGTGACCAACACCGAATACGTGGCCTACCTCAATGCAGCACTCAAGAGTGGTCTGATCGAGGTGCGCTCCGGTAGCGTGTACGCGGCTGGCGGCAGCAACATCTTTTTCTATACGACCTCCTCGGTTCCGCTTTCCACCATCAGCTACGCCAACAGCAACTTCACTGTCCGCTCTGGTCGCGAGTTGCACCCGGCGACCGGCGTGCGCTGGTTCGGCGCAGCGGCCTATGCCAACTGGCTCAGTACACGAGACGGCTACACGCCGTGTTATGACCTCTCCACCGGCACGTGTGATCTGACCAAGAACGGTTATCGCCTGCCAACTGAGGCCGAGTGGGAATACGCGGCCCGTGGCGGCCAAACCAATCCTTACTATCAATTCCCCTGGGGCAACGACACTAATGGGGACGGCCGACTGGCGAACTGGCAGAACTCTGGCGATCCATGGGAAAACGGCGACTTTCCGCACACCACTCCGGTTGGCTTCTACAACGGAGCGCTGCGCAACAAGGCCGACTACAACTGGCCGGCTGCCGACACCAGCTACCAGACGCGCGACGGCACCAACGCTTTCGGGCTGACCGACATGGCGGGCAATGTCTGGGAATGGGTCAACGACTGGTACTCGGCCAGCTACTACCAGTACTGCGTCATCAACAACATCAGCGTCGATCCTCCCGGCCCGATCAGCGGTGACATCATGCAGAACAACCAGCCGTGGCGCGCCATGCGTGGCGGCACTTGGTGGAACGGCGGCGGCCAGCAGTTCCTCGGCTATAGCCGCGTCTCCAACCGCGACCCCTCCTGGTCGCTCGGCGGCTCGCCCGACAACAACCCCGACTCGGCCTGGTTGCAGGTGGGTTTTCGCGTCATGCGGCCGGACAAGAGCGGCACGTCTGTCGCCAATACGATCGGCCTGATGCTCAACACCAGTAAGGCGTTCACCGGCTACACCCTGATATCGCCCATCCACAGCACGGCCACCTACCTGCTCAACAACGCCGGGCAGTACGTGCACAAGTGGATCAGCACCGGCGAGCCGGGTCGCTCCTCGTACCTGCTGGAAAACGGCCACATGATCCGCGCCAGTGCCATGCAGGGCGTCGGCCCCTCCACCGGGGGCGGCGAAGGCGGTCGCATTGAGGAATACGACTGGAACGGCAACCTGGTGTGGGGCTTCAACTACTACAGCGCCAGCTACATTGCTCACCACGATTTCAAAGTACTTCCCAACGGAAACGTACTGATCCTGGCGAGCGAAAAGAAGAGCTATGCCGAAGTCATTGCAGCGGGCTTCAATCCAGCCTTGCTCGATTCAAGCATCGTGACACAGGGTTACATGCTGCCGGACTACCTGGTGGAAGTGAAGCCCACCGGCAGCACGACCGGCACCGTGGTCTGGGAATGGCATATCTGGGATCACATGATCCAGGATTTCGATGCCAGCAAGAGCAACTACGGCGTGGTCGCCAACCATCCTGAACTGATCGATGTGAACGGCGTCGGCAGCAACAAGATCCAGCAGTTCTGGAATCACGCCAATGGCATCGATCACAACGCCCAGTTGGATGAGATCATGATCAGTATTCGTGGCAACAGCGAACTCTTTGTGATTGATCATTCCACCACCACGGCACAGTCTGCCAGCCACGTTGGTGGTGCGCGCGGCAAAGGCGGCGACATCCTGTACCGCTGGGGCTACGCACAACAGTATGACCGCGGCACCGGCGCTGAACGCAAGCTCTACCAGCAGCACCACACCCACTGGATCGAGCCTGGCCTGCCGGGCGCCGGCAACATCCTGATCTACAACAACGGGATTGGCCGCGGCTACTCCACGGTTGACGAGATCGTGCCGCCGGTGGATGCTTCTGGCAACTACAGCATTTCGAACGGCGCCGCCTATGGCCCGACGGCAGCGACCTGGACTTACACCGGAAACCCGCCCACAAGCTTCTACTCGGCCGAGATCTCGGGCGCGCAACGCCTGCCCAACGGCAATACGTTGATCACCGAAGGTATCAAGGGAAACCTGTTCGAAGTCACCTCGTTGGGCGAGACCGTCTGGCGCTATGTGAACCCGGTCACCACAACGCCGATGGCGCAGGGCAGTACGATTCCGACAGATCCGGTGCGGTCCGACCAGTTTATGAACGCCGTCTTCAGGGTCACGCGCTACGGCGCCGACTACTCCGGTCTGCAAGGAAAGGATTTGTCGCCGATAGGACCGATTGAAACCTACCCATGATTTGGCCTGGTCATCGGCTTATTAACCTCTCTTGGAAGGAAATGAAACTATGAAAGCGAAATATGGGTCACTTGCCATTTGCTTGGCCATCTACTGCGCTGGACACGCCATGGCGCAAGACAAGTCGACTGCTTCAGCGCCTCGGGCCGAAGCGCAGGGGCGTCATGAGCCGCCGCCACAAGCCTACGAGGACTGCAAGGGAAAAAAGGCCGGCGACGTGATTCAGCACACAACCCGTGAGGGCAAGGTGACCGCCACCTGTCAGGAATCTCCGAAGGGCCTGGTGGCAAGGCCGAACCGGCCCAAGGGAACGCCGTCGGACGCGGCTGTGAAATAGAGAAGGTCTGGCCCAGTCATGGTGATCGAGCGCATCGTTTGTACCTTGTTTCTTGCCGGCGTCCTGGGGGCCTGTGGCGGTGGCAGCAGCGCCTCGGGTTCGACTGCGGTCACGCCTGATCCTGTACCTGGACCCACGCCAGTGGCGCCAGGCCCATTTCATGGCAACATCGTATTGGGTGCGCCAACCACAAACTCAATCAAGGTCAAAGTTTTCTCCGCCGATCAGAGCGGTCTCGTCTGGCTGGCATACGGCGTGACGCGCGGCGTCTACACCATGCGTCTACCTACAACGTCCTTGGTTGCCGGCAAAGCGCTCGACCTGCTGATGGACGGACTGAGCGCGAACTCGCAATACTTTTATCAACTCAGCTTCCAGCCCGCCGGCGTCGGCACCGCCAGTGCCAGCGCCGAGTACAGCTTCCGCACCGCTCGCCCGAGCGGCAGCAGCTTCACGTTCACGCTGCAGGCTGACTCGCACTTGGATGAGAATTCGGACCTTGACCAGTACCGACGCACCCTGGCCAACGTGCTGGCCGATGCGCCGGATTTCCATATCGATCTGGGCGACACGTTCATGACCGAGAAGCACTCGGCGCCCCTGACCGCCTTGGTGTTGATGGCGCCCGATGCGGCCACGGTTAACGCGCGTTACGCCTATGAGCAGACCAATTTCGGCCTCGTCAGCCACTCGGTGCCGCTGTTTCTGGTGAATGGCAATCACGACGCCGAACTCGGCTGGCTGAACGACGGAACGGCGCAAAACAACGCGGTCTGGGCGACCCAGGCGCGTCAGCAGTATTTTCTAAATCCGGTGCCCGGTGCGTTTTACGGTGGTGACAGCTTGGCCGAATTTTTCGTCGGACAGCGCGCGTCCTGGTACTCCTGGCAATGGGGCGACGCGCTGTTTGTGGTACTCGACCCGTACTGGAAGTCCCTCACCCAGGCCAGCAAGGACGGCTGGAATCTCACACTCGGAGACCGGCAGTACCAATGGCTCGCCTCCACCTTGGCGGCCAGCACGGCGAGCTACAAGTTCATCTTCGTGCACAACCTGGTCGGAGGGCTGGACGGGCAGATGCGCGGCGGGGTCGAAGCCGCACCGTATTTCGAGTGGGGCGGCAAGAACCAAGATGGAACGAACGGATTTGCGCAGAAGCGTCCGATCTGGCCGCTGCCAATCCACCAGCTTCTGGTTCAGAACCATGTGACAGCGGTGTTTCACGGACACGACCACCTGTACGCCAAACAGGATCTCGACGGCATTGTGTACCAGGAGGTGCCGCAACCCAGCGCCGTGAACACCAGCAGCGGTGCCAACCTGGCCAACAGCTACCACTACGCGACGGGGACCATCCTGAGCAGCTCAGGCCACCTGCGCGTGACCGTCACGCCGAGCGGCATCACCGGCCGGTATGTGCGGGCCTGGCTCCCCAAAGACGAAACTGCCACGCGCAAGAACGGTCAGATCGATGACAGCTGGTCGGTCGCGGCACCGAAGAAATAACTCCTCAGACCCTGGGCAGGAAGAGTCGAACCTTCACCAGATCAAGCGCGCTGGGCTCCAGCGTCAGATCACCGCCATGCGCCCTGGCGATTTCGCGCGCCAGACTGAGGCCCAGGCCATTGCCCTCGATGGCCCGGTTGTGCGACGCTTCGCCGCGGAAAAATCGGTCGAAGAAGCGTGCCCGACTTTCTTGCAGAACCGGCTCGCAGGTGTTGCTGAATACGACCTCAGTGCCCCCGGGCAGGGCACGGCCCGCAACAGAAATGGCTCCGTCCACCTGACAATAGCGCACCGCATTGCTGATCAGGTTGTTGAAAAGCTGGCGCAGCAGCATAGTGTCGCCCTGTGTCATCAAATGCGGCTCGATCGCGCTCGACAGCTTCTGCCCGCCGAGCAGCATCTCGGTATCCGACAGCAGTTCACCCAGCATTGCACTTAGGTCGATCTCCGTTATGGTCAAGGCCAATCGTCCCGCGTCTGCCTGAGATAGCAGCAACAGTTTTCTGACAATGCCTGACAGGCGACTGACCTCATCCTGCAAATCGGTGAGTTCGGCCTGCACGGCACGGTTGTCCGATTTGTTGACCGCCTCTTCAAGGCGACCCCGCAAAATGGTCAAAGGTGTCCTGAGCTCATGGGCGGCATCGGCCGAAAATCGCGAGGCGTGTTGAAAACTTGCTTGCAGGCGCTCCAGCATCGTGTTGTAGGCACCAATCAACTCCCTGAATTCGATGTCCTCACCGGCTGTTGGCAAGCGTTGATCGAGCGCCTTCTGCGTCACGTTGCGCATCGAATCGCGCAGCCGGTTCACCGGTCGCATCGTCATCGCGGCCAGCAGCCAGGCACCCAGGGCGCTCAAGGCCAGTGCCAGCGGGACGACCAGCATCAGCGCGTTCTGCAAGGCGTTTTGGAGATCGCCTTTAGTTGCCGCCAGGTCGGCAGCGACAATGCTGCGCCCATCTGGCGAACGGAACAAGGCCAACCGCCAGCTGCCGGATTCAGACTCCATTGAAGAGACAGAACAGAAGCCTTGAGACACCGCCTCTTCGCCACGCCTACGCGATTGATCTGGTGCAGGCGGGCGACTGTCCCCCCGATTGACCGGACCATATCGCGTCCTGGCAGTTTCCCAGTGCAAGCTGTCAACACTGAGCTCTGGGTGCCAATGGCTGGATTGAAAACTCGCTGGCCCAACCAGAGCTTCAAAGCGAAACATCAATTGGTCCGTCGAGACGAGTCGCAACTTGCCCATCACATCGACTTCCAGTCGATTCAGGTCCTCGGTCCGAAGTGTCTGCCCGTCGAGCCTTCTGGCCTCACTGCACAGTCGTTCGTCGAGCCGCTCCACTTCAAACGACAAGACACGGGACCAACCCAGACTGATCGTCAGAACCAGTACCGTGCTGACGATCAACGTCGCCACCACAAACAAACGGGTACGAAAGGAAATCGCCATGGAGATCTAGCCCAACCTCTTGAACCGGTAACCGGCCGAGCGCACTGATTCGATCAAGGCAGCGCCGTTTCCGCTGCCGTCCAGGTCAGTTAGCTTGCCGCGAATGCGCTTGACGCAGACATTCACCACATTGGTGCTCGGGTCAAAGTCGTAACCCCAGACATGCTCGATGATTTGGCTGCGCGTGAACAGTTGTCCAGGCGATCGCATCAGATACTCCAGCAGATTGAATTCACGGGTCGTTAGGTCGATTGATCTATCCCCGAGACTGGCGTGGCGCGTGATCCTATCCAGCTTCAGAGGACCCACCTGCACCATGTTGGTTCGATCTCCGGCCAGCCGACGCAACAGCGCTTGTATGCGAGCGAAAAGTTCCTCTACAAAGAATGGCTTGGCCAAATAGTCATCGGCGCCCATATTGAGCCCCGCAACCCGGTCAGCCAGCTCATTGCGGGCCGTCAGCAAGATAACAGGCACCGCAATGCCCGCCTTTCGCAAGGCTTTCAGCACTGACAGGCCATCGCGACCCGGCAGCATGAGGTCTAGCACAATCAGATCGAAGTTGCCGTTTACGGCTAGGTCCAGACCAGTATTTCCGTCATCGCAATGCCTGACATCGAGCCCGCGTGCTGCCAGACCCGAGCATACGAAGTCGGCTATAGCTTGTTCGTCTTCAACCAAAAGAACTTTCACATGTTCACTCGTTTGGTGCGCCGACCGCCGGCGCTGCGCGTGCCATTTGTGGTTCGGCGCCAATTACACACTGCGGCGTTGGCTCACTTAATGACATTTTCGTCATTCGGTCACTTTGCACGCAACCATCACAATTTGCGTGGATCGCCTATGGTGCAGCTATCACAGCAACTTGCTCCACGTACCGATGTTGTGAACGTTCAGGTACCCATTCTTTCGTAGTACCAGTTTTGCCATTCCACTTCGTGTCCCGCTTGCACAGCAAAGAACGACCGGGGAAGACTTTGGGATCTCCCGGAGCCTGCTTCCCAACTCCTGAAGTGGGATGTTGATTGTTCCGGGTGCGTTTGCGCTTGCAAACTCCCCAGCTGATCTGACGTCGACAAACGTGGCGCCGCCCCTCTTGAGTTCTGGAAGCATGGCCACGACTCTTTTTGAATTCCACCCCTTGTAAGCGAACCAGAGCGCCAAAGCCATGAATGGCCAGTAATTTTGAAAAAGGTCCAGAAAATTCATATAACACCTTGGTGTATGTTGCTCAGTGCTTGAGTTGATGGGTGGGATTGACAACCCGGCCCAGGGAGATGGCAACGACCTCGCCTTCCTGCAGGGGCCGCCAGGGTTCGGCCGACAGGGGCACGCTGGCTATTAGAACAACTTCCTGGTAACCCTGCGCCACCGATACACCAACTGCTTCAAAGCCCTCAC
>JBMOJJ010000474.1:0-2347 GCA_049315845.1 Rhodoferax sp. | reverse complement strand
CCGTGAGCACGCCGACCTCATCCTTCACCGGATCTGTCATGTGGAAGACGCAGAGGTAGCCGTTGGACTCATTGAACACCGCCGTGCCGCTGGACTCGCCGGCCGCATCGGCCTTGCCCCAGAACATCTTGATCTCCTGGTGCGCGTTGCCCTTGATGGCCGAGATGCGTACCCAGATGCTGGCATTTCCGACGGCTGCGTCCCACTCCTCGATCTGATACGCCAACGGCTTGCCGGCGGCATCAGAAAAGCGAATATCTTCTCCGTTATCTTTCGCCTGTTTAAAATCGAACACGTCCTTATTCAGCCGCACCAGCACGGGGAAGTTTTCTTCAGAGGCCGTGGCCGGCAGGTTAGCGCCCTCGGGCGTGGTCAGAATGTACATCGAGCCCGAATGCTGCCAGCCCGTGTATTGAGCGGAAGCGGTTTGAAGCAACGCCATAAAGGCGAGCGTCGTGGTCGTCACTCTTGTCGTCATTATTTTTCCTTTGTTTTAAATCACTCTGGTTCAAGGGGGTTGCTTGTTATTCGTGAATGGATGTTATTTCTCAAATGCCTGCAAGTCGCCACACGACGAGAACGCCTGTTTTGGATTTTGGCCGCACGCCGGTTTGCCCACGACCCGGACCCCAAACACCTTAACCGTGGCCGCTAACGGGCAGTTGAAACTATCGCCATCGCGCAGGGTGCCGGCATTGGTGGCGGTGGTGGCGGGATAATCCTTCAGTTCGCCTGCGTCCTTCCACTCTCCACCCTTGCTGGTCTGGATCTGGATGCGTGGTTTGCCGGCGCTGGCATCGAACCAGCCACCGTCTTGTAAGGTCTTGCCATGGGCATAGAGCACACGTGCGATCGTGATGGGGTCTTCCATGGTTACCGCATACCAATCCTCTGCGGCCGAATTGTTATCGAAGGTGACCACATAGGTAGAGAGATTTCCGTCATTGATAGAGCCATCGATATTTCCCTGGCGCGAGCGTCTCTCGCTCCCTTCTAGCAGCAGATCGCCTTTGCAGTGTGCATACTGAAACTGCCAAACCTTATAGTTCTCGCCAAGGCTGCCCGCATCAGCAAAAGGGATGAGGCGGATCTCCTTGGGTTTACCCTTCGAGATGACATTGATACGAAATACTTGGGCGTGTGGCCAACTCTTCTTCGCCTCCGGTGCCGGTTCCGGGGAAATCGCCAGTGCGTTGACATCCGTGGACATGCTTATTCCATTGAGTTGCAATCCGCTCGTTCCCAGCAGCGCCTCATCCGTCGCCAACACGAGCGGGCCATACATAATCGCCTCCTTGGCGTTGTTGGTGTGGTCACCGACGATCACCCGCGGCTCCAGTTTGATATTCAACTCCACCTTGTCGCCCTTGGCCCAGATCCGCTTGATGGCGGCAGAGCCGTCAGCACCTATCTTCGCAGGCACCGGCTTGCCATTGACTTTGAGCGACGACTCGCGGCACCAGGCCGGGATTCGCGTCTTGAATGTGAACGGCGCGTCCGAGTTGGTGTCCACCGTGATGACAATTTTGCCATCGCTCGGATAGATTGTTTCGGTGGTTAGGACGACCGCATTGCCATTGCGCAAGGTCAGTTTGGCTGTGCCGGCATCGTAGAGATTGACCACCACGCCATCGGCATCGACGCTGCTAGCAAATGTCGGGATCAAGGCGATACCGCGCGGTCCGCTGGAAAGACAACAATGACCGTCAAGCGCGTTGCTGTAGGGTTTCTTCCCTTCCATCTGCACGTAATATCCCCAAGCGGTGCCATCGGGCTTCTGCGCCCCAAACAATTGATTGAGCACCATCCGCTCGAGTTGCTCGGCAAAGCGGGCCTCACCCGTTAACCGCAGCAATTGTGCGTTGAATTGCAGCCACGAGACCGTCACGCAGTTCTCGCCGACATTGTGGGTGTTGGGCAGATCGTAATCGTCGTGAAACGCCTCACCCCAACTGGCAGCACCCGTGATATAGAGGCGCTTGTCAACGATGTCCTGCCAGGCGTTGCGGCAGGCCTCCAGAAGTTTGGGGTCATCCCCCGTTGTCCGATACAGTTCCAGGATGCCGTTGAGGCAGGACAGCATTTCGTACGCCTTGCCGTTGCCGACCTTATTCACTCCCTTTAGTTCTAGCAACCGGGAGACGATTTTTGCTCCATTCGGTTGTTCGTATGCCCGCAGCACGTATTTTGCAAAGTCGAGGTAGCGCGGTTCGCCCGTCAATCGATAGAGCAGCACCATGGGCTCGAGCACGCTACCTGGTGCCAGGCCGGCATGATGGCCCGCGTTGTTCAAGTTGCGCTTGCCCGGTTCATCGCCGAAGGTTGTGCAGAGCAGATCGCCCATTTT
>JBMOJJ010000473.1:0-2355 GCA_049315845.1 Rhodoferax sp. | reverse complement strand
AGATTGGTGGTGATCAGCAGCGAGGTGTTTTCGTAGAGCTTGCTGATCAGGTGGAACAACAGCTGTCCCCCCGACTGGCTGAACGGTAAATAGCCAAGTTCGTCGATGACGATGAGATCGTGGCGCAACAGCTTCTCGGCCAGCCGGCCGCTGCGGCCCGCGGCTTTCTCTTGTTCGAGCTGATTGACCAGATCGACCAGATTGAAGAAGCGGCCTCTGGCGCGGGCACGGATCACGGCCGTGGCCACGGCGATGCATAGATGCGTCTTGCCGGTCCCGGTGCCGCCAATAAAGATCGCATTGCGCTTGGCGTCCAGGAAGGCGCCGGCGGCGAGTTCGCGAACTTGCCCTTCGTCGACCGAGGTATCGGCGAAGACGAACTTTTCCAGATCTTTGAGGACCGGGAACTTGGCGCCGCCGATGCGATAGCTGATCGAGCGTGCCTGCCGATGCGTGCGTTCGGCCCGGATCAGGCTGGCGATGAGCGGATAGATCTCATCGCGCCGGGCAAGACCCTTGCCGGCAATCTCATCGAAGCTGGCGCGCATGCCGTAGAGCTTGAGTTCGCTCATGGCCTCCAGAATCTCATGGCGTTCCATCAGGCGACCTTCCTTATGCTGTCATAGCGGCCACAATCGGCCACGGGTTCGATCTTCAGACGAAGCGCATCGGGCGTGGTGATGCTTGGCGGCGCTACGGGCTGCTGCCGGCGCGCCAGTACGGTCAGGATCACATCGCCGCTGGCGATGCCGGCCTCCAGCGCTTCGGCGCAGGCCGCCGCGACGGCATCCAGCCCATGGTCGAGCACGGCGCCCAACACTTTGACGAACTGGCGATCCCCGTCGGCGTGGCTCTTCAGCTTGGCGCGAACCTGGCTCAGCGCGGGCGGCAGAGCCCAATCCTTGAACGGGGCGCCGTTGCGCAAGGCGCCCGGTTTCTTCAACAGAACCGGCAGGTAATGCCAGGGATCGTAGATGATCTGGTCGCGCCGGAAGTGGCGGGGATGATCGGCGACCACCTCATTGTCCAGCAGCACAACGATGCGTTCGGCATGGGAGCGCACCAGCACCATCCGGCCCGCAGCCCGCGCATCGACGCTGTAACGATTATGATCGGCCATGATCAGGCATGTGGTGCTGGCCCGCACCGCCTTCTCGACGAACCCGTCGAAGGGCCCTCGCAACTCCATCAGGCTCGTGCGTTCTTCCTGGAATACGTCCCAGATCGTGCGCTCTTTGAACTCCGGATGCCTGATGCGCTGGGCGTAAGCGATGCACTGATCTTCCAGCCATGCATTCAATTCGGCGAGGCTCTTCACCCGCGGCTTGGGCCGAAAGAATTGATCGCGCAGATTGCCGACCTGGTTCTCGACCTGACCCTTTTCCCAGCCCGAGGCGGGCGTGCAGGCCACCGGCTCGATCAGATGGTGCGAGCACATTTGCAGAAAGCGTCGATTATATTGGCGTGCCTTGCCGACGAAGATCGCTTCGACCGCCGTCTTCATGTTGTCGTAGATGCCGCGCCGGCAGACCCCGCCATAGAACCGGAACGCCTTGTCATGGGCGTCGAACACCAGCTCCTGCGTTTCGCGGAAGTAGGCGCGCACGAACGGCATACGGCTGTGCGATAGCTTCATGTGCGCCGCCTTGATCGTTAGCGGCAAACCCTGAAGCGTGATTGTCTCGTGGCTCCAGTCAAACTGAAAAGCTTCCCCAGGCGCGAAGCTCATCGGCACATAGGCCTTGGCCGGAACCCGCGCGCGCTCGTCACGCCAAGCCTTGACGAACCGATGCACGCTATCGTGGGCGCCGTCATAACCGCGGCCGCGCAATTCCTCGAACAGCCGTTGCGTCGAGCGGCGCTCCCGCTTGGGCAGGCTGCCTTCCTTCTCCAGGATCTCCGTCAGAACCTCGACCCAGTCGCCAAGCTTGGGCGTGGGTTGAACCCCGCGCTCGTACTTGAATTCCGTCCCGTGTCCGCGGATGACCTTGCGCACCGTCGCGCGCGACACCGACAGCGTGCGCACGATTTCCTTGATCGTCCGACCCTGCTCAAAATAAGCGCGCCGTATCTCGCCGATCTTGTCCACGCCAATCATCCCCGACAGCCCTTCCCAGCCGCCAAGGCCAAAAGGAAGGACGCTGACACATCACGTCAGAGGGGGTCGGAATTGGACGCGAAAAGACCCCTCAGGGGGTCAATATTGCAAGCAATTTTGCACTCTTGTATTCTTGAGGCTTATTGAATGGCCAGCGGTCGATAACTTCGCTCTTGAGGATGGTCAATTGCGACCAGCCTTCTAAATTTCGATTTAGAAGTGCATCGCTGAATCCGTCTTCCCAGGCGTTTTCATCG
>JBMOJJ010000472.1:0-2362 GCA_049315845.1 Rhodoferax sp. | reverse complement strand
CAGACCCGCGGCGTGCCAGGTGGTGCCGCTGGTGAGCTTGCCCTGCTCCAGCAGTAAGACGTCGGTTCGGCCCATCTTCGCCAGATGGTAGGCGGTAGAGCAGCCGACAATGCCGCCGCCGATGATGATGATCTGTGCGTGACTTGGAAGACTCATTTTGAATTCCTTCATATTTGGCTGCAACTGCTGACTATGCCAGATGGAAATGTTTTTGAGCAATCGCGGGCGGCGGCACAGACAAGACACGGAGCGCTTGACCTGCCGGCAGTTCAAAAATATTTCGGTTGGCCGGTTCGTCTGTTGGACAATTGGCGCTCAGCGACGACAGACGTGGACTTGATCAGGAGATACTGAGATGAGCGAAATTGTTTTTGTAGTTGAAAACGCTCCAGAGGGTGGTTTGACAGCCCGGGCTTTGGGCGAGTCTATTTTTACCGAGGCTGACACCGAAGCCGAGCTTCGAACGGCTATTCAAGATGCGGTGCGCTGCCATTTTGACGAGGGTACGGCGCCGAAGGTGATTCGATTGCACTTTGTGCGCGACGAACTCATGGCTGCTTGAATATGGGCCTGCGATTGCCCCGAGATCTAACTGGTGCGCACCTGGTTAGAGCTTTGGGCAAGTTGGGTTACGCACCAACCCGGCAAACTGGCAGCCACGTACGCCTGACCTGTGAGACGCCGGCACAGCACCACATTACGATCCCGCTTCATGACCCCTTGCGCATTGGAACTTTGGCCGCAATCTTGGCCGAGGTTGCTGACGCACATGGCCTGACGCGTGACGACCTGCAAGAGATGATATTGGGCTGACAGTATCCGCCTAACCTAGCCCAGGCGCAGCGCCATGACGCCGGACACGATAACGCATGTTCCCAGCAACCGGCGCAGCGTGAAGGCTTCCTTCAGGAACCAGGCGCCCAGCAGCACCGCGAAAAGAACCGAGGTCTCGCGCAGCGCCGCCACGGTGGCCACCGGCGCGCGCGTCATCGCCCACAAGGCGATGCCGTAGGAACCCAGCGAGGCGCAGGCGCCCAGCGTGGCGAGCGGCCAGCGGTGCCGCGCGTAACGGCCGACCGCGTGCCCGCGGGTGGCGAACATCAGCAGCGCAAACGGCCAGCCGTCCAGCAGGAAGAGGGTGGCAACGTACTGCAAGGCATTGCCCGAGGCGCGCACGCCCAGACCGTCGATCACCGTGTAGATCGCAATGATGACGGCATTGGCCAGCGCAAAGCCGACCGCCTTGGGCACGGTGAAGGCGTGCGCATTGAGCCCCAGCACCAGAACGCCACAGCTGATGCCCAGAACACCTGCCCAGGCCAGCGGCGACAGCGTTTCGCCGAGCGTGAAGGTGGCCGACAGAGCCACCAGCAAGGGCGCAACGCCGCGCATCAACGGATAAGTGAGTCCCAGCTCACCATGGCGATAGGCGCCCGTCAAGGCGAGGTAGTAGCCGATGTGGATGATCACCGAAGCGGCAATGAAGGGCCAGGCCGCCGGCGCCGGCCAACCGGCAAACGCCACCAGCGGGATCGCCAGAAAGGACCCGATCAGGTGGATCACCGCCATGTCCAGGTCCTTGTCACTGCTGGACTTGACCAGCGCGTTCCAGCTCGCGTGCAGCAGCGCGCCAAGCAGCACGGCTGCAACCACCGACCAGCTGAGTGTCATTTCCAGGCTACCTCTTTACGTTTGCGTCGTGTCACCGCAGTCCCTCGAATTGGCGCGTCTGCCAATCGATCAAGCCATTATCCGTGTGCGGTCAGTATTTGCCGATTGTTGACAATGTACAAAATATCATTGACAATTCTAACGGTTCAAGTGAATCACCCTCATCACAGGAGAAAGAAGATGACCGAATCCGCAGTTTCCAGGCTTTCCGCTGTTGGCCGTGTCCCGGAAGACATCCGCCACGCAGCAGCGCAGCAAAAAAAGTTCGACAACGAGAACACCGAGCGCAGCGTCGGCTACGTGATGCTCGACTGCTCCGGCACGACGATGGACCGCTATGTCGACGCGCCGGCCATCGTCTTCGTCGAGGTCTTCAAGAAATACGGGCTCGAGATTTCGATGCCGGAAGCGCGCGAGCCCATGGGCCTGCGCAAGGACCTGCACATCAAGGCGATCACCGAGATCAAGTCGGTGCGCGAGCGCTTCACGGCCAAATTCGGCCGCGCGCCGAACCAGTCCGACGTCGATGCGATGTTCGCCGACTTTGTGCCGACCCAGCTGGCGCTGCTGCGCGCCGGCAGCTACCACGACCTGCTGCCCGGCGTGGCCGAGGTCGTCAAGGGCATGCAGCAGCAGGGCATCAAGCTCGGCGTCACCACCGGCTTCACGCGCGACATGCTGGACCTGCTGC
>JBMOJJ010000124.1:0-10558 GCA_049315845.1 Rhodoferax sp. | reverse complement strand
TTGCAGCTTGCGCATCCGCGCCATCGCAACCAGTTCGCCGCGCACGCGCACCGGTCGCTCGACCAGCACCGCCTGGTCGGGTGTCAGAGGTCTTCCCCACAGGGGTGTGCCATCGCTCTGAATGATCCAGACACGCTCGCCAAAGGCATCCGGCCCACCCGGAGGTGGGCGCCGATCGGCGGGTGGCCTGAAGGAATCAGGCCCAGGCCCTTCTCCAGGCGGCGGGTGATCGCGGCGAATGCCCTGTTGCTGCGCAAACTGACCCATCAAGCGATGAATATTCACGCCGGCCCTGGCCATGGCCTGCAGGCCACCGGCCTGCTCCGCGCTTTGCGCAACGAAAGCAGCGAATTGCTCCAAGCGCTCCACGTCGCGCGCCATCAGGTAATCGGCAAAGCCGTTGCGCAGATTCCAGGCCGTCACGGCGCCCATGGCCAGCACCGCCAGCAGCACCGCTGAGAGCAGCAGCAGGGACAGGGTATGAACGAGACGAAGACGCATGGCAGTAGTCGATTGGGCACCGCAATTGTGGAGGCATTGTGGAGAAGCGCCCCTATTTTCTCCACATTGGCTTTTCACAATTCAGCCACTGCAACGCAGGTGCTTGCCGACTCAGCTAGAGCGGGCTAGAGCGACCGGCGCGCGTACTCAGCGCATGAACAAGACAGAGCGCTTGAAACTGCTGACGGGCTCGCCGCTGTCCACCGACCGGTCACACGGCACCGCTCGATCCGCTCAGTGGCGATGATCATGCGGACCATGGCCCGAGTGCCGGTTCTCATGACGTTCCTGCCGGTACTGCCAACCCGGGCGATGGCCCGGATAGCGCCAGTCGGCACGGATGTACTGGGGCGGCGGCGCAAATACCGGCAGCGGGCGCAGATAGACCATCGGTTGCGGCGCAGCATGGACCGGTCGGGCCTGGCGGTACAGCGGCTGGTAGGCCGGCTGCACCACCATCATCGGCGGCGCGCTGGCAACGCCCAGTTGCACACCCGGCGAGTACAGGCCGACCGACCAGAAGACATCCTGCGCCTGTGCGGCAACGCCCGCGCCCAGCAATACCAGAGCGGCAGCGCCGGCGCGAACGAGGGAACGAGTGGAACCATTGAGCTTCATCGCAATTCTCCTGAAGAAAGCAGCAGGGCAAAAAACTGCCCCTGTTCAAGCAACGCGGCAGACCCGCTTCACGATGGCCGGCTTTGTGTCACAAGCGTTGCAGGATGTAAGCGGCAGCGAAGCACGCCGGCGCTGGCGACGCCGACTAAAATCAAACCCATGAGTTCTTCCACACCCGTCGAAACCGCCCCCAAACCCAGCAACTTCCTGCGCCAGATCATCGAGCAGGATCTGGCCAAAGGCACGTATGCCCAGCGACGCTGGGGTGGCAGCCCGGGCGACGCCGCGCACCACGCCAAGGGCGGCATCGACCCGGCCAGAATCCGCACCCGCTTTCCGCCCGAACCCAATGGCTACCTGCACATCGGCCACGCCAAGAGCATCTGCCTGAACTTCGGCCTGGCGCGCGACTACGGCGGCGTCTGCCATCTGCGCTTTGACGACACCAACCCGGAAAAGGAAGATGTCGAATACGTCCGGTCGATCCGCGACGCCATCAAATGGCTGGGCTTCGACTGGAACGGCGCCGCCGACGCCGAGCCCTACATGGCCAGCGACTATTTCGACTTCATGTACCTCGCCGCCGAGTACCTGATAGCAGCCGGCCACGCCTATGTGGACGAGCAGACGGTGGAGCAGATCCGTGTCAACCGCGGCGACTTCGGCAAGCCCGGTATCGACAGCCCGTTCCGCACCCGCACGCCGGCGCAGAACCTGGCGCGATTCCGTGAAATGCGCGATGGCCAGCATGAAGATGGCGCGATGGTCTTGCGCGCCAGAATCGACATGGCCAGCCCCAACATCAACCTGCGCGACCCGGCGATCTACCGCATCCGCCGCGCCACCCATCACAACACGGGAGACAAATGGTGCATCTACCCGATGTACACCTACGCGCACCCGATCGAGGACGCGCTGGAGCAGATCACGCACAGCATCTGCACACTCGAGTTCGAGGACCAGCGCCCGTTCTACGACTGGCTGCTCGAGCGCCTGATCGAAGGCGCACTGCTGAGCCCCCCGCCGCCCCGGCAGTACGAGTTTGCGCGCCTGAACCTGACCTACGTGATCACCAGCAAACGCAAGCTCGCGCAACTGGTGCACGACCACCGCGTGAGCGGCTGGGACGACCCGCGCATGCCGACCATCGTCGGCCTGCGCCGGCGCGGTTATACGCCCGAGGCGATGCAGCTGTTTGCAGAACGGATCGGCGTCACCAAGAGCGACAGCTGGATCGACTACTCGACGCTGGAAGGCTGCCTGCGCGAAACGCTGGACGTCTCGGCCCCGCGCGCTATGGCCGTGCTGGACCCGGTCAAGCTGGTGCTGGTCAACTGGGACGAGCTCATGGGTGCGGGCGCGCTGGACGACTGCGCGGCCCCGCTGCACCCGCATCTACCCGAACTCGGCCAGCGTCATTTCAGGATCGGCAAGGAGGTCTGGATTGAGCGCGGCGACTTCGAAGAGACGCCGCCCAAGGGCTTCTTCAGGCTGTTCCCCGGCAACAAGGTGCGGCTGAAATACGGCCATGTGATCGAGTGCACCGGTTGCAGCAAAGACGCCGACGGCAAGGTGACCGAAGTGCAGGCCGCGCTGGTGCCAGACACCAAGAGCGGCACCCCGGGCGCCAGCGCGATCAAGGTTAAAGGTGTGATCACCTGGGTCGCCGTCGCCGACGCGATCAGCGCCGAGGTGCGCATGTACGACCGCCTGTTTCTGGACGCACAGCCCGACGCCGGCGGCAAGGACTTCATCGAAAGCCTGAACCCTGACAGCCTGAAGGTGGTCAGCGCGGTGCTCGAGCCGTCGCTCGCCAGCGCGAAGGCGGACGACAAGTTCCAGTTTGAGCGGCTTGGCTACTTCGTGGCGGACCGGGTTGATCACAGGCCCGGCAAGCCGGTGTTCAATCTGGCGGTCGGGTTGCGGGACGGGTGGGGCAAGTAGCTACCGGGTCAGCGCCTTGATGATTTCGCCGTGCTGGGGATAGATTTCCAGCAAGACCGCTCGATCTGCGAGGCAAAAATCAGCAAAATCAAAGCCCGGCGCGACGGTGCAGCCGACCAGTGAAAAGGCACCACCGTCAGCCACCCTGGACGCAAACCAGGTGTGGGCACGGACCACGTATTGATGCAGATCACCGCGCACGATGTCGGCTCCCAGCCGAGTGCTTGTCAGTTCACCGCTGGCTTGCAGTTCCAGTACTTCCAGCGCTTGACCTGCATAGAAGTGCCACATTTCGTCCGATCTGATTCGGTGAAACGCCGAAAAATTGCCTTGCTCCATCAGGAAGTAGATCCCGGTGCTGACGCTTCGAGTGACCGAAGTTCCGTCAGCCGCTGCCGGCACCTCCATCATCTGGGCGCTTCGGTAGGTTTCCTTATAAAAACCCCCCTCGGGATGAGCCTGCATTCGCAGCGTCTGGACGTAGGTATGGGCGGAAGGTTTCATGGTAGAAAGAAGTCACTGTGCGAGCTTGACACCGGGGCAAGGCAGTAGATCTGGCCCGCAAGCTCAAGCTCGTGCCACCGATCATAGCCATCGCAGCAATTCCAGCGTCTTGGGGTCAGCCCTGCCTTCAAAATACTTCTGCAATGCCACTTTGAACAGCGGCTGGTCTGGCAACAGCGTCGCAAACAGGGTCAAGCACGACCAGAACTTCAAATCGTCAGGAGTGCCAAAGATCTGGAATGCAGTCTTGCCCTTGATTGCCAGCACCAGCTCAATGCACTTGCGCAAGCGCGCTGCAAGGAGCGGGTGCTGCCAGAAAGCCATCGCCTCCTGCCGGCTGACCATCGCAAATCGTTGCGCCATGTCGCTTCGCCCCAATCCAGCAAGCTGAGGAAATGCAAACCACATCCAGTGGCTGGCCTTGCGGCCTGCTGCCAGCTCAGCCAGGATCTCGTCGTAGACCGGATCCTGAGCGTCGACGAATCGCTGCAGATTGTGAGGATCGTTCATATCCGTGGTGTCATCGTTGTGCTGCTGATACGGTTCGGTCGTGAAAGGAGAATACACGACAAGGCCCAAACCATGATCACAGCGCCTGATCGGTGTTCCATGGGCATTCTCGTTCGATCCGGGCAACTGAAGTGACCTACTCCCTTGCGAACTCTCAAACAGCGCATTTTTTTGGCTTGCGGCCCCGATTGCGGTCTGGTAGGCTGGAGTTTTCAGGAGGAAGAGCTCATGTCTACACTGATTGCCAAGTATGAAGGTGAATCCAAGTTCTACTGCCCGCATGATTTGAACAAGGTGGATGAGTGGTGGGTTGAACGGGACGTTCTGTATGTCAAGCTCGCAAAGGATGCCGTGCTTGAGGCCTTTCTGCCCTACTGGGAAGCCGACCCCGACCTGCTGAAGCATCCATGCTCCTCGGGCGTGAGGGAGTCACAGCACACCGTCTACGTCTACGCGGACGCGGCAGAGGAACACCGGCTTGGAAAGTTCCCCATTGGAGATCCCTACCCCAACGAGGAGGGAGCCACCGCAAAGGCCAGCAAGCTGTTTGGCGACAAATGGATACTGCTCAACATTGTTCCGGAATCGGCTGCCGATTTTGTGGATGCTGACGCGGTGGAGAATTTCCACCTTGTCTTGAAAGGCGGAATCAAGTTGAGCGCCTACGCGCAGGTCACACGCCTTGATGGATCGCTGGCCGATGTGGTGGAATTTGATCCACGAATCGTGACACCCTACCAGCTCCATGACATCGTGGAAGGCGCTGAAGGTGACAACTGGGAAAAAATATCAGTTCATAGAACCAGCAAAGCGCCCGCCTGCTGCGTCATCACAAGCGACATGAAATACACGGTTCTGCCGAAAGGCAAGACGTCAAACCTGGCCTATTCACCGATTGCACTGCCGCCAGTCGTGGCAACATGATTCAGAGCCCGCGCAGTCGCCATTAGGGTATTTACGCTGGCGATGAATCACAAGTCGGCGCAAATTGCCGGAGTCAAATGAATTGGCAGAGGTCGCCACTCTATTGGGCGAACGGAGACAGCTGATGATTGTTTTTACCCGCACGGTTTCCATTGCACCGGGCAAGGCCTCGAGCGCCGTTGGCTATGCGCACCAGATTGCGGCCTACATCAAGACATCGGTGGGAACCGAACTGGAAGTTCTGCTGCCCATCGGCGGCAATCCAAACCGCATTACCTGGTCGGGCCGCTATACAAATCTCGCGGAATTCGAGGAAAGTCAGTCGAAGATGGCGGCGGACGAAAGATACATGCATCTTGTAGCCAGTGGTACCGACCTCTTCATGGCGGGGTCTGTGTTCGACACCCTGTGGCGCGTCGTTTGACCTTTCGACCGGGCGATTTCATTGGCAGCCGGTTCAGTCGCAACGCCATTGGGTAAACGCAGCCTCGGGACTTCCTGCCATCACCACGACCTGATAGTCCAGTTGCGGTCTGCGGACCACGAGCACGCCATAGTCGCCCAGTCCCTTGGACGCGGCGCTGCGCGCGGCACTGTCCCAGACCTGGCTCAGGTCGCTGACGTTGGCTGTGATCTCCTTGTCCAACCGACCGCGCACATCGGCGGCCAATCGCAGCAGGTGCACATGCAACTGGTTCTGGCTGCGCTGGAACTGCGGATTGACGACCAAGGCAATAGACTCGGGCTCCATTCGTTGCGTGGCGGTGTCCCACGCAAACTGCCAGATCCCGTCGGGGCGCTTCGGGTCCTCAACCCCTCGCACCGGCGCTATTGGCAGCGCCAGCCCATGAACGAATCCGGCCGGACAGCCGCACATCTTGATGTCACGAATGGCGGTGAAGCTGTCGTTCAGTGCCCAGACCTCTGTGCTCTTCCTGCACTCCATCCCGGCGCCACAACCTGCATCGTTTCTGGGTGCCCGGCACAGACCGCAATAGTTGGCCGGCGCAGGATTCACGCAGTGGGTGACGATGTCAAGCAGAATGTCGCTTCGCTCGATCGCCAGCGCCGATCCCTGGAGCATCCATCCAAAAAGCAGTGCAACTGCCAGCACAAGGGGTTTCGACCAGTAAATTGGGACGCCAGACATCTTTGGGCTCCTCAGTTCGAGCGTTCGCCCAGACCTCGGCATTCGGGCGGATCCCCATAGCCGGCGGAGCGCACCAGATGGTCCAGCGAAAGCTCCACCTGGAACCAGAGGCATGAATTGTTCTCGTAGCGATAGCTCCAAACCACCCCGCGTGAACGCCCTAGCAATTGCACCTCACCGGGTCGACCCAGCAGTTCGAGAACATCACGCTGCGACATTCCGGCGTTGACAAGGCTGAAGTTCTGCTCATTCAACACCTGCTCGGCCCGGCCGACTCTGCCCCCTTTATCCAGATAGACGAACCAGGTATGCGTGCCGAAAGGTCCGCGCGGGAACTCCAGTCGAATGGCATCCGAGTATTGGCGTTCCATGTCGGGCTGCCCCATCCGAACCACCAGTTCTTCCCTGCTCATGCCGATCAATGCATCCGCAGGCGCGTAAGCGCTGCAGGCTGAAAGCAGCAAGCACGCCAGCAACCCATTCCAAGTCAACAAACGACGAAGCATCACGACAGATTCTCCAGATCTAGGCTCATCACCGAATATACGCTCTGCAATCGTGATCTTCACGGGTATTGAGCGGAAGTCACGGCTGAGGCTGGAAAATTGAATGCCAATCTTCAGCGACCTTCATGCTCATGGGACTTCTGCGCGCCGCTAGAGGATCAGCCTCTCGACATGGTCCAGATCGTCGACGATGAAACCGATTGCCTGTACCACTTCCGGACTGCGCTTGAACCTGTCCTGCTCAAACAGCGACTCGAAGATCGGCTCGTATTCACAAAGACTCGCGGCAAGCACAGTGCGCGCCATCAGCATGAGACTTTGAAAGGTACTTGCGCCGATTGAGAATTCGCAAGGACCCGCCAGTGCCCGGCTGGAACCTGAAAGACCGAATTGCCAAGCAGCTTCGGCGCGTGATCTGTTCAGCCAATTTTTTTGGCATTTCCTGCCATTGTTCAGCTGTCACCTTGCCCAGAAGATGCGAACAGGCTCGACAGGTATCGCGACGCACGGATCGCGTCAGCCTATTTCCAAAAGAATCACAGGAGACAAGCACGATGGATTTCAATACACACGCATGGCGCCAGGTCGCGTTGACCCTGCTGGCCATGATCCTGATGCCGGCCCAGGCCTGGGCCCAGTCGGCACAGAACTTTCCGAACAAGCCCATTCACATCATCGTGCCGTTCACGGCGGGCGGCACCACCGACATGCTGGCGCGCAGCATCGGCCAGAAGATGACCGAGCTCTGGGGGCAACCTGTGGTGGTGGAGAGCCGACCGGGTGCGGCCGGCTGGCTGGGCATCGGGGCCATGTCGCGCATGCCGCCCGATAGCTACAACATCGGGGTCACCCTCTCCAACATCATCTACGCCAAGTCGCTCTACACCAAGCTGCCTTTTGACATGGAGAAAGACTTCGCGCCGGTGGCCATGATCTCGCGCTCGCCCATCGTGCTGGCGGTCTTGCCCGGCTTCAGCGCGAACAGCCTGAAGGAGTTTGTGGACCTGGTCCGCGCCAGTCCCGGCAAGTACAGCTACGCTTCCTTCGGCCAGGGCACGACCTCGCACATCTTCGGCGAGACGCTCAAGCTCAATGCCAAGCTGGACCTGGTTCACATACCCTACAAGGGCGCAGCACCGCAGGTGAGTGACCTGCTCGGTGGTCACGTGTCGTCGGCCTTTCTGGACACGGGAACCGCGCTGCCCCTGGTGCAGACCGGAAAGATCAAGATGTTGGCGATCAGCGGTATCCGGCGTCTGGCCAACGTGCCGGCCTTGCCCACGTTTCTGGAGCAGGGCTACAAGGGCTTCGAGCCGGTCGGGTTCTTCCAGGCGCTGGCACCCGCAGGAACGCCACCGGACATCCTGAACAAGCTGGCCGATGCCGTGGACAAGGCGGTGAACTCGCCCGAACTCAAGGCCCGCATCATCGACCTGGGGCAGGAGCCGGGCGGCGGCAAGCCCGAGGAACTGGCGGCGGCGATCCGCAACGATGCTGCGATCTTTGACGAGACCATCAAGCGCTCCAACATCAAGGTCGATCAGAACTGACCGGTGCCCCATGCAGCTACCCTTTGCCGGAATCAAGGTTATCGACCTCTCTGCGGTCGTCTCGGGGCCCATGGCCGCTGGTCTGCTGGCCGACCAGGGCGCAGACGTCATCAAGGTGGAGGCCGCCAAGGGGGACCTCACGCGCGTGATCGGTCCGGCCAAAGGCGGTATTTCGGCGCTGTTCAGCAGCATCAACCGGGGCAAGCGCTCCATCGTGCTCGACCTCAAGCATCCCGATGGCAGCCAGGTTCTGCGCGAACTCGTGGCTGGGGCCGATGTGCTGGTGGAAAACTTCCGTCCTGGCGCTCTGGCGCGGCTGGGATTTTCTTACGAAGCCGTGTCCGCCAGCAACCCCGGACTCATCTACCTGTCGATCTCCGGCTTCGGTCACACCGGTCCCTACGCAGGCTACCGTGTGTACGACCCCGTCATCCAGGCTGTCTCGGGGTTTTCCGACGCGCATCCACAGAGCGGGACCGGGGAACCGCAGTTACTGCAGACCCTGATGTGCGACAAGATCACTGCGCTGACTGCCGCGCAGGCCCTGAGTGCCGCGCTGTACGCGCGCAGCCAGACCGGGCGCGGGCAAAAAATCGAGTTGTCCATGCTGGATGCGGCGCTCTCGTTCCTGTGGCCCGAGGCTTTGTACAACCACAGCTTCATCGACGGCGACGTGGCACCGACGGTGGAGTTCGGCGCCACCCAGAAACTCTGGCGCGCACGCGACGGCTGGTTTGCCATGATCACGCCGCAGGATGACGAGTTTGCCGCCATGTGCAACACGCTGGGCGTGCCCGAGCTGATCCGCGACGAGCGCTTTGTCTCGATACCGGCGCGCCGAAACCACCAACTGGACATGCGTGCCGAAATCGAGCCGCTGGTCGCCACGCAGGACGTCGCCGGCCTGGTGGCGCGCCTGGGAGCGGCGGGCGTTCCGGTCGGTCGCGTCAATTACAAGCGCGAACTCGCCGACGATCCCCAGATCAGGGTCAACCAGTCCCTGCAGGTCACCCGCCAGGCCGGCGTGGGCCGCATCAGGACGGCCCGCCCCGCAGCACACTTCTGCGCCGTCACCGCGGGCCCACCCACCGATGCCCCGCATCTGGGTGAACATACCCACGCCATTTTGCGCGAGTTGGGCCGCACCGAGGCGCAGATTCAAGCCTTGATCGCTTGTGGTGCCGCGCAGGCAGAGCGCGGGCGCGCTGCGTCGGACCCGGTCGCACCGGCACCGGGGGCGCAAACGTGAGCCCATCGCGAGCACCTGCTTCAACTTCACAGGAAGAGCCGAAGTTCCTGGACTTTTACTTCGACTTTGTCTCGCCGTACGGCTACCTCGCCTTGAACCAGATCGAAGCGCTGGCGTCCCGTCATGACCGGACGCTGCGCTGGCACCCGTTTCACATGCGCGCCGTCATGAAGGATGTTCTGGGCATGACCCGGGCCCTGGCCGATGTGCCACTCAAGGGGAGTTATGTGCGAAACGATGTGCTTCGCATGGCGCGCTACCTTGACGTGGCCTACAAGCCGGCGCCGGCGGCCGGCTTCTCCAGCGTGGCTGCCGGCAGGGTCTTTTACCTGATTCATGAACGCGACAGCGCGGCCGCCGCGAGGTATGCACGCGCGGTGTTTCACAGCCATCACACGCTGGCATCCTCCCCCAACAGTTGGGAGCATTGCGCGGCGCTGGCGCGGCAGGTCGGTGTCGATCCCGCCTTGCTGGTCGAGGCCGAACAGGCGCAGCGTGGGCGCGATTTGTTTCGGCTAGCCACAGATACAGCGGTGGCGCAAGGCGTATGGGGCACGCCTACGTTTGTGGTCGACGGGGAAATTTTCTGGGGCTGCGACCGCATCGCCCAACTCGATGACTGGCTGCGCCGGGGCGGTTGGTGAGTAGGGGTGATATCAACCGGCTGCTGCAGGGGCCCATCCTGTCGACGCTGCTGCGTCTGGCCGTGCCCAGCGTGCTGGCGGTGCTCATGCAGGTTCTGGTCGGGATCGCCGAGACCCTTTACATCGGCCGACTCGGGACCACGCCTTTGGCCGCCATGGCGCTGGTCTTTCCGTTCCTGATGCTGGCGCAGCAACTCTCGGCCGGAGCAATGGGCGGTGGCGTGTCATCGGCCATCAGCCGTGCCATGGGTTCGTCCGACCTGGACCGGGCCAGCGCGCTGGCGGTTCACGCTGTTGTGATTGGCACCTTGATGGGCCTTGTTTTCAGCGTGGTGATGCTGCTGCTGGGTCCGACCCTGTACCGCCTGCTTGGCGGCAAGGCGGCGGTGCTGGACGAGGCGATGGCGTATTCGAGCGTTCTGTTCTGCGGTGCGGTGCTGGTCTGGCTGAGCAACACG
>JBMOJJ010000123.1:0-10563 GCA_049315845.1 Rhodoferax sp. | reverse complement strand
AGATGAAGCCGATGATGTGATGGCGCTTGCAAAGAAAAAACTGGGAATTCAGTACAAAGAGCGGCTGGTGGATTTCTCTCTCTACCGGCGCCGCCTGGAAAGCTTTGACTTCGAGCTGATCATCATTGTGGAAGGCAAATTCACGCTACCCAACCCCAGCGACCTGCGAAACATCTACGGTAGTGCGGGCGTAGATGTTCCGGGCAGCAACAATCTGCGTGGTGTCAAGAGCCCCGCCGTTGACGCGTTGATTGAGCGTATTACCAGTGCGTCGACCATGGCCGAACTGCTCACCGCATCGCATGCGCTTGACCGCGTCATCATGTGGAACCACTGGCAGATACCGCAACTGTTCACCCGGGCCGAGCCGACCTCGTACTGGAACAAGTTCGGCATCCCCAAGGTGCAGGCGCGCTATTTTCAGATCGACAGCATCCCCGACGAACACAGCCTGCCCTGGCCGCTGTGGACCTGGTGGGACAAGTCGCTCGATGCCAAACCTGCTACCCCCTAAACTTGAGTTACTCCCATGTTGGTCTACATCCTCAAGCGCATTGCCCTCATGCTGCCCACGCTCCTGGGGGCGCTCACAATCACCTTTGTGGTGGTGCAGTTTGTGCCCGGCGGGCCGGTCGAGCAAATCATGGCAGAAGCGCGTGCCGGCAGTGGTGGCGACACCGGCGGCTACCGCGCCGGTCGCGACACGGATGCCAAACAGATCGCCGAATTGAAGAAGCTTTATGGTTTCGACAAACCGGCGCATGAGCGCTATGTGGACATGATGGTCAACTTTGCCCGCTTCGATCTGGGGCGCAGCTTTATGCACAACAAGGACGTGTGGCAACTGATCAAGGAAAAGCTTCCGGTGTCGATCAGCCTGGGGCTATGGAGCTTCTTGCTCTCCTACCTGGTGTCCGTCCCCCTGGGCATCGCCAAAGCCATGCGCGAGGGCTCCCGCTTTGACACCGTCACTACCCTGGCGGTGCTGGTGGGTTACGCGATACCGGGCTTTGTGCTGGGCATCCTGCTGATTGTGCTGCTGGCCGGTGGCACGTTTTGGGATGTTTTCCCCCTGCGCGGTTTGACCAGCGACAACTGGGCCGAACTGGGTTGGGGTGCTCGTGTGCGCGACTATTTTTGGCACCTGGCCCTGCCGCTGACCTGCCTGTCCATCCACAGCTTTGCCGTCACCACCATGCTGACCAAGAATACCTTTGTGGAAGAAATCCGCAAGCAGTATGTTCTGGTGGCGCGCGCCAAGGGCCTGTCACAAAAGCGCGTGCTGTACCGGCACATTTTGCGCAACGCGCTGCTGCCCCTGGTGACCCATTTTCCGGCAGCATTTGTGGGTGCTTTTTTTGCCGGCTCGGTCCTGATAGAAACCCTGTTTTCGTTGGACGGCATGGGCCTGCTGGGATACGAGGCCATCGTTCGGCGGGACTTCCCGGTGGTGCTGGGCTCGCTGTATTTCTTTACCCTGATCGCCGTCGTCACCAAACTGCTGTCCGATATTCTTTATCGCCTGGTGGACCCACGCGTGCAATTCGGGAGCGTCAGCAAATGAGCGCCGTGCCTGAGCGCCAGACCACCGCCTTGTCCCTGTCGCCCTTTCAACGCGCCTGGGCAAGGTTCAGGCGCAACCGCCTGGGCTACTGGTCCTTGTGGATCTTTGTCACGCTGCTGCTGGTTTCCACGGGGTCCGAGCTGGTCAGCAACGACAAGCCGTTGCTCAGCCGCATCAACGGGCAGATCCTGCTGCCGATCCTGAACAACCCCAGTGAACGCGCACTGGGCGGAGATTTTGCAACGCCCACGGATTGGAAAGACCCCTTCATTACCGAATTGCTGGACAAGCCGGGCAACTGGGCGGCCATGGCCATCAATCCGCACTCGGCCCAGTCGACCGATTACTTCAGCAAAGCGGCCCCGCCGGCGCCCCCAAGTGCCAAGAATTGGCTGGGCACCGACAGCAACGGGCGCGATATGCTGGCCCGTTTGCTCTACGGATTTCGGGTCAGCATCTGGTTTGCCATGGCCTTGACGCTGGTGGGCACCACCATCGGCATCATCATGGGCTCCATCATGGGTTATTTTGGCGGGCGCATTGACTTGTTCATGCAGCGCCTGGTCGAGATCTGGGGGGCTGTGCCCGAGCTCTACCTGCTGATCATTTTTGCAGCCATTTTTGAGCCTTCCCTGCCGCTACTGCTGGTGCTGCTGTCGATGTGGAGCTGGCTCGGTTTGTCAGACTATGTGCGGGCAGAGTTCTTGCGCAACCGCTCGCTGGAGTACGTCAAGGCGGCGCGCGCGCTGGGGCTGTCCAATCTGCAAATCATCCGCCGCCATGTGCTGCCCAATTCGCTGACGCCGGTGATTACCTTCATCCCCTTTCGCATGAGCACCGCCATTCTGGCGCTTACCTCGCTGGATTTTTTGGGGCTGGGCGTACCGGCTTCGGTGCCTTCACTGGGTCAGTTATTGCTGCAGGGCAAGGCGAACCTGGACGCGTGGTGGATCATCTTCCCCACGTTCTTGTTGCTCACCGCGACCATGCTGCTGCTGACCTTCATTGGGGACGCGCTGCGCGATGCATTTGATACCAGAAAGTCCTGATATGCGCGGCACCCCCCTGTTGGATATTGCGCATTTGAGCGTCCGCTTTGGTGACTCCACGGTGGTGGACGACGTCTCTTTCTGCATCAACGCAGGTGAAAAACTGGCCATCGTCGGTGAGTCCGGCTCAGGCAAGTCCATCACCGCGCTGTCGATTCTGCGCCTGGTGGCTGCCGCCAACACGTCGGGGAGCATCGCCTTCGAGGGCAAGGACCTGTGCCAGTACAGCGAGCAGGAGATGCAGGGACTGCGCGGTGCGCAGATCGGCATGATTTTTCAGGAACCCATGACCGCCCTGAACCCGCTGTACACGGTGGGCCACCAGATCGGCGAAGTCCTGGAGTTGCACGAAGGCATGCGCAAGGATACCGCGCGCACCCGCGCCATCGAACTGCTGAAGCGCACCGGCATTCCATCGCCCGGGCAGCGGGTCGACTTTTACCCGCACCAATTGTCGGGTGGGCAGCGCCAGCGGGCCATGATTTCCATGGCCCTGGCCTGTCGCCCCAAGCTGCTGATCTGCGATGAACCGACCACGGCATTGGATGTCACGGTGCAGGCGCAAATTCTCGCCTTGCTGGAAGAGTTGCAGCTTGAGATCGGCATGGCCTTGCTGTTCATTACGCATGACCTGAACCTGGTGCGCCGTTTCACGGATCGGGTGGGCGTCATGGAGCGTGGCAAGCTGGTAGAAATCGGCAATACCGAGGCCGTCTTCAGCAGCCCGCAGCATCCCTATACCCGCCGCCTGCTGGCGACCCGGCCCGAGCGCGTGGTGCAGGAATTACCCGCTGCGGCAGAGGTTTTGCTGGAAGGGCGCGACGTGCGGGTTAGTTTTGACCAGGCGGCGGGCTGGTTTTCAAAGAAAGAGTTTCACGCGGTCAGGCAGGCCAGCCTGAAGCTGCGCCGTGGCGAGACACTGGGCATCGTCGGCGAATCGGGTTCCGGCAAGACCACTCTGGGCATGGCCTTGCTGGCTCTGCAGTCAATTTCCGGTGGGCAGGTGTTCATGGGTCAGCAGCGCATTGACAATGCCGGGCGCGGGCCCCTGCGCAAGATGCGAAAGCGCGTGCAGGTGGTGCTGCAGGACCCTTTTGCATCCCTGTCGCCGCGCATGACGGTCGGACAAATTGTCAGCGAAGGGCTTGCTCTGCACCAGCCCGAGCTGAGCGCCCGGGAACAGCAACGCAAAGTCCTGACCATTCTGGAAGAAGTCGGTTTGTCGGAAGCGAATGGCCTGTACGGTGTGCTGCATCGCTACCCGCACGAATTTTCTGGCGGACAACGCCAGCGCATCGCGATCGCACGTGCGATTGTGCTGGAGCCCGAGGTATTGGTGCTGGATGAGCCAACCTCGGCGCTGGACGCCTCGGTGCAACAGCAGGTGCTGGCGCTGCTGGCCGAGCTGCAGCAGCGCCGCGGACTGTCCTACATTTTCATCAGTCACGACCTGGCGGTGATCCGCGCCATGGCGCACCGGGTCATGGTGATGAAGGATGGCGACGTGGTCGAAGAGGGCGACACGCTGGCCCTGTTCGCATCTCCTGTGCAGAGCTACACACGCGAATTGATCGTCGCCGCGCACCTGGTCTGAGCTGACGCGGTCAGAGTACGGTGCCGCACTCCAGCCTGAGTCGCTGACGAATTGAGATTGGCTGATTGTGCAGCCATTATCAAGGCCCTGCAGGAACTGGCCATTTGCCGCCAGAATTTCGTTGCCGAGCGGCCTACGAATCTCTTCGAGTTAGATATTTGGCCGTGCTATCTGGAGCCTTTCAGTAGGCACTGATCGCATGTCGATGTAAGCAATGAGGATGTACCAACACTCATCTGAGGACTGATCGTGAACCACTGAGTCCTGCCGGTCTAGGGTCAAGTTGGAAGTCCCAACAAGCGTGCGAGAGAATTTCAGGTGCTCCAAAGTCGCAGCTGATATACGGCCGCTTCTGGTCGGTTGCGGGTCGCCACGACCGGCAGCTGCGGGCACTTCAATTTGAATCGGGATTTTGTCCGTCAGCTATGAGGCATTGAATCCGAGATTTTCAAATACCGCAGGGTGCCCGAAGCCGACAGCCATGAATTTGGGGAACTGCCGTTCGTGGCAGTGGCGTGGGACACTGAAGCGGTCACCCAGATTTCACGGTCGTTTTCATCGACCTATCGGGTTCTGGTGCAGAGGGATCCGACCATTACAAGTGCCCGGCGCGCAATGGCGCCGGCGTCGGCGCAACAGTACCTGCGGGCTCCACCGCGATAAAGGTACGACTCTGCTTGATCAGTGGCACATTGATGGCATAGGACAGCCGGCCGTCGCCATACAGACTCTCGCTCAGGTAACCGCCGACCAGATTCAGCTGCGTCTGCCCCTGGTTGAAGTCAATCGTCCCGGCAGGCACGCTCAAGGGATAGGTTCCATTTGGTACTGCGCCCCCGGTCGGTGTTCCTATTGGCAGCGGAACTGTCCTGGCCGACAGGGCGATCGGGTCCCCGTTGCCATCGGGCACCCTGCAGATGTTCAGGTAAGTCAGACTGGCAGTGCCGAAAAAGCCAGGGTTGTCAGCAGGCGCAGCAATCTCGCCGCCAAAGGCGCCGATCGGCGACTGGCGCAACTTGGCGCTTTCGGCGGCACTGGCCAGCATGGGCAGAAGAAGGGTTGTTGCCACGACCGTGGTGCGCAAGAGAAAAGTAAAAATGTTCATCGGGTTGTCGTCAAAGGGTTTGCAATTCCAAGAGCTTGTGTACTCGCACACCTGCTACTTTGCAGCACAGACCTGAAACGGACGAGGAAGCATTTCGGACAGGCAAGAACGAAAAACCCACAGAACGCATCCTCGGCTTTAACAGCATCAACGCGCCATGCCATTCCAGTAAGCAATGCAAGCATCCGCCAGAGCCTGTGTTGGATCGATGCTGATCGCCTGCAGGCCTGAGTTGATGTGCGCCAAACCCACAGGCACCTCGGTACAGGCCAGCACCAATCGGCTGGCGCCGCGGTCAATCAATTTTTGCGCTGCCTGCTGCAACAGTTCGCCACCGCGCGCAAGCTGGCTGGACTTGATGGCGTAGCAACCTGGCGTGAACAGGTTGTCGAGTTCGTCCTCGGTATTGACAAGAAACGGAATGCCCCGCGCAGCCAGGCGGGACTGGTACAAGCCACCATTCAAAGCGCCACGTGTCGCTACCAAACCAACTGTTTCAATCTTTCTTGTTGGAGCCGCACTCAGGCTTGCCAGCGTGGCATCGACGATATGAATCAACGGCACCTGACTGGCCTGATCCAATTCATCAAACCACAAATGCGCCGTGTTGCAGGGAATGACAATGCGACTCGCTCCGGCTGCGTTGAGTCGTGCAATGCCTTCGCGCATCGCCGGGAGCGGTGACGCACCAAGCCCGGCCAGCGCCTGCTGCCTATCAGGAATCTGCGGCACATTCCAGGTCACAGTGGGCACATGCTCCTGGTCGCTGCCGGCGGGTGTTGCCGCCAGCAACTTCTGCAGAAAGTCGAGCGTTGCCAGCGGCCCCATGCCCCCCAGAACGCCAATCAAGCCTGGAGCTCTTGCCATCGATTAAAACGCTGCTTGCGGTGCCAGCACGGAACGGTAACCAAAGAGACCCACTGCGCCACCGGTGTGCACGAAAACAATGTTTTGGCCTTTGCGGAAATAGCCTTTGCGAACCAGATCCAGCAGCCCGGCAAAGCCCTTGCCGCTGTAGACTGGATCGAGCAATATGCCTTCGTGACGGGCCAGCAGTTGAACCGCTTCGACCATGCCCTCGGTAGGTATGCCGTAACCACCCCCAACGTAGTCCGAATTGGCCTCCACGCTGTTCTGCGGGAACTCAGTGCGAATACCGAGCAGTTCCCAGGTCTGGCGTGCCAACTTGCGGACGTTTTCTTCTTGTCGGTCTTTGGGTGCCCGGACACTGATGCCCAGTACAGGAATCTGACTGTTCGAGCCCTCAAACCCGACCACCAGTCCAGCCTGCGTGCCAGTGCTGCCAGTGGCGTGCACGACGCGATCGATATGAAGGCCTAATTCATTGGACTGGGCAATGATTTCCTGGGCCGATACGACATAGCCAAGCGCGCCGATAGCATTGGAGCCACCACCCGGAATCAGGTAGGGCTTCTCGCCAGTATTTCGCAAACGTTTACCCACCGCAACGAGTTCGTTGTTCATGTCGAGGCCGGACGGTCGCGTTTCAATGGTCGCGCCAAAAATCTGATCGAGCAAAACATTGCCGTTGCTGTAGTAGTCGGCGTGTGCGCCACTGACCCGCTCTTCCAGAAGAACTGTGGACTTCAGGCCGAACTTGTTGGCGGCGGCTATGGTCTGGCGCACATGGTTGGACTGTGTTGCGCCCTGTGTCACGATGTGCGTTGCACCCTGCGCCAGCGCATCGCCGATTAAAAACTCCAGCTTGCGCGTCTTGTTCCCGCCCAAAGCAAGGCCGGTATTGTCATCGCGCTTGATGTAGATCTGGGGCCCGTCCAGAAGACGCGTCAGATTGGGCAGAAATTCCAGCGGGGTCGGCGCCTGGGTCAGGCGCACGCGGGCAAATGTAGAAAGATTCATGTGAAATTACTCCGTGAAGATCATGCAGCTACGCTGTTGAGGGATTTGGCGGCTTCTTCCCGCACCACATGCAGGATGCGGCGCTTGAGTTGTCCGTAGGCCGGATCTGCGACCAGGTCTTCCAGGCTACGGGGGCGCTCAAAAGGAACCTGCAGCTCCTCGCGGATGCGCCCGGGACTGGCGGACATGATCAGCACGCGATCGGCCAGGAACAAGGCCTCATCAACATCGTGCGTCACGAAAAGAATCGTGGTGCGAGTGGTCTGCCAGATGCGGGTTAATAACTCCTGCATGGCGAGCCGGGTCTGCGCATCGAGCGCGCCAAACGGCTCGTCCATCAACAGAATCTCAGGATTTGGCAGCCAGGCCCGTGCCAGCGCTGCGCGCTGGCGCATACCACCCGATAGTTGCCAGGGAAAGTGGCTGGCGAAATCCTGCAGTCCGACCAGCCGCAGAAAACGATCGGCGTCAGCCTGGTAGCGCTCGGCGCTCTGGCCCGCCATCCGGGGGCCGAAGGTAACGTTGTCACGAACCGACAACCAGGGGAATAGCGTAGGCTGCTGAAAGACCATGCCGCGCTCTGGGCCTGGAGCGTCAATGGGTCGGCCATCGAGCAGCAACTCACCCTGATCAGGCTTATCGAAGCCGGCCAACAGATTCAGGATGGTCGACTTGCCGCAGCCCGATGATCCCAGCAGGCAGACGAATTCACCATCGGCCAGGGCCAGCGACACATCGCTCAGGACCTGGTTGCCGGGACTGCCGACGGTCGGGCCATCAAAGCGCATGAAGACATGGTTTAGTGCAATTCGTGCTACAGAGCTCATGCGTCCTTCCCGGTCCATGGGACCCAGCGTCGCTGAAGCCGTACTAACACCCAGTCGAAGAAATAACCAGTCAGACCGAGCAGAACAATGCCGAGCAGAACGACATCGGTGCGCAGATAGCTGCCCGCGTTGATTACCATCCAGCCCAGGCCGGAATTGGCAGCCACCATTTCAGCAGCGATCAGGGAAGTCCAGCCGATGCCGATGGACAGGCGCACGCTGGTGAACAACTCCGGCAGGGCATTGGGCAAGACAACATGGGTAAAGAGCTGGCGCCGATTGGCGCCGAGCGTCTGGGCGGCGCGCAGCCTGGCCTGGCTGACGCCCAGCACAGCCGCCGCCGAACCGACCACGATGCTGAGAAAACTCGAGATGAAGATCAGGAAAAATTTCGCGCCTTCACCAATCCCGAACCAGACAATGACCAGCGGAATTAAGGCAATCTTGGGCAGGGGACGCAGAAACTGGACAAAAGGATTGAGCCCAGCCGCCAGGGTTGGGGAGAGCCCCATGCAAAGTCCTATCGGGACGCCGCTTGCAATCGCTGCCACAAAGGCAGTCAGGGCCCGAGCGGTACTGATCGCAAAATGTTCCCAAAGGGGCGTTTGTCGGTAGCCAGACGAAAGCAACTCGCCGGCTGTTGCCAGGATTTCGCTGGGCGGGGGCAACAACAAGGCATCGACCCAGTGCAGGCTCCCTGAAAGCTGCCAGATGACCAGAAACAGGGTGACCGCCCCGCAGCTGATAGTCGGATGCTTCCAGCGACGCCAGCGATGGTCCACGCGCACCGGCTCAGGGCGCGCCTGAGTATTCGCCAGCCCCTGCGACAGGGTCAAATCAGCTCCAGGCCAAAAGGCTTCACTCACTTGCCCGCCACGGCACGCTGCAAATAACTGGTGTTGATGGCCGAGGCATAGGACTCCGGAATGTCCGCCTTGCGAACCTCACCA
This sequence comes from Rhodoferax sp., assembly GCA_049315845.1. GTDB lineage: Bacteria > Pseudomonadota > Gammaproteobacteria > Burkholderiales > Burkholderiaceae_C > Rhodoferax. Next base: position 1,593 of record JBMOJJ010000123.1, on the reverse strand, counting down.
ATTTCAGCCAGGAAATTAGCGGAATCTTTATAAGCCCTGGTGATGCGCGAACCCGTTTTGGTCGCCTCGTTGCCAATATAGGCTGGCGTCAATTGCTCTGACAGCGACGGATATTGCAAACCCGCCAGCGTGCTGCGTGCAGTGTCGATCGGAATGTCGAGATGCTTGGCAATCAGCTGCGCCGATCCTTCCGGGTCCTTCTTGTACTGATCGACCTTCTCCTGCACAACGCGCAGGAACTTGGCCACCAGTTCAGGGTTCTTGTCGGCAAACTCCTTGCGCACGACAAAATTGTTGAAGACCAGCACGCCATCTTTCTGCAAGTCGCGCGTGGCAAAAATCTCCTTGCCACCATCGGCTTCGAGTTGCTGCGTGAACGGACCCCAGACGTACGCGGCATCAATATCATTGCGCTTCCAGGCTGCCAGCATTTCGGATGGTTTCAGCGCCAGGCCCTTGATCTTGCTGCGATCCACTTTTGCCAACTTGATCGCCACTTCGAAAGCGTATTGCGCGGTCGAGTTGGCGGGGAAGGCGACCGTCTTGCCTTCCAGATCCTTCAGGCTGGCAATTCCTTTGCGCGCGATCAGGCGTTCGCTGGTTGCAATTACTTCAGGGACGCCAATCACTTCAACTGCCAGTCTGCGTGCAATGCCGGCGGCAGCCGGGCTGGAGCCGAAACGTGCAATGTCGATTTCCTTGGCTGCAAACAGTGTGAGCACATCAGCGCCGGAGTTGAAAGGAATCCATTTCACTTTGGAGCCGAAGGCTTTATCGAAGGAAGTATCAATCTTGCCAAGAATCCAGACCCGCGGACCTCCGGCATAGGCAAAACGAACTTCATCCGGAACGGCCTCGGCCCGCGCCAGACCGGACAGGGTTGATGCGGCCAGCGCCGCAATGAGGGTCAGATTTTTAAGCCATTTCTTCAGCATGAAAGTTCTCATTGGTAAGTGGAATCAGGCTGCCAGTCTAGAAAGGCACGGCAGCGCGAGCAAGGAACAAAAACAAGTTTTCTTATGCGGAAACTGACTAACTGATGACTTGGCGCTTCGTACACGGCACACCCAAGCAGCAGGCGTTCCCAGAGCGGCACATAAGCAAATAACAAAAGCATCGTTCAAAACGGCGCGCCGTTGTGCCAAACTTCAAGGATCAATTACTGCTTCAAACTCCGTTTGACCACCTCATGACATCCCTGAACCCATCATTTTTCAAGACTTTGGGAGTTTTCACCCTCAGTCCCATTTGCCTTGCACTTGTTGGCGGCGATGCATTCGCACAAGCAACGGCAAGCTTGCCTGAAGTGGTCACGATTTTGGGGTCGCGTGACAAAAGTCGCACGGTGTTTGATAGTGCAGTACCGATTGACCGGTATTCAGGGGCGGAACTTGAGCAGGCTCTGAATGCATCTGGTGATTTGGGTGCTGCGCTGCAAACCCTCGCGCCGTCAATTAACCAGCCGCGTGTTTCCTCCAGTGGTGGTTCAGACTCGGTTCGCGTCATTCAATTGCGCGGGCTGGCGCCGGATCAGGTTCTGGTCCTGGTCAATGGGAAACGTCGTCATACCAATGCCGCCTTGGATCTGGAAGG
>JBMOJJ010000471.1:0-2376 GCA_049315845.1 Rhodoferax sp. | reverse complement strand
ACCTTCAGATCGAACTTGAGTTGCAGTAACACGAATGACACGACTGCACAGGCAAAGACCGTGAAGGCTGCAACATGATGAAAAAACGCTGAGATGGCACTCATCGTTGTGATTACCGGTAGCTGGTTGCAACCATGGTGTAGTCGACCCGAGCGTCCAAGTCTTTGAACTTGCCTGCCACGGCTTCCATCGGCGGGACCCGGCCCTCATAGCGCCGTGCGTTGCGGCCTGTGGCGTCGAACACTACGCGTAGCGGAGCAATTGCCAACCGAATGATGAAACTGCTGGGAACGACAGAAAACGAGGCTTGGCCATTGGCTTCTTGTTCAAAGCGCACATCAAAGCCGTAGGTGGTCTTCTCGCGCAACACCACCATGCGTACCGGAATAGTATTGCCGGCCTTTAAAGAATCCCAGTTTTTAAGAATGAAGCCGAACATCGACGGTCCGGTGACCACGGGTTCGCTTACGTCTTCCTTGGCGCTGCTGACCTTGCCATTGTCATTCAGCGTGTAATCCAGATGGCGGCCGTCGGCGCTTACCAAAACCGAGCCGCTGAAACCGCCCTGCTTGTTAGCCACCTCAAACCGCTGCATCTCATAGCTAGGGCTGTACTCGGCTGTTTCTACAATCAGGAGCTCACCCTTTGGGTCGCTGGTTGCATGTGACGCCGATAGGCCGCGGGAGGTGGTACCCACCCGGCGTTCATAGCGGAACAAGGGCTCGGCGGTTGGCGCTTTCAGTGAAAAGGTGGCACCTCGGTAGATCAAGACACCGGCAGAATCGGGCGACTGGCGTTGCTGCGCCAACTGGGCATTGCCAGCAGCATTTAATTGGGCATGGCTCAGGCTACTGGCGGTGATCAGTAAAACGGCCAGAGCTGTGGCGAGTGGAAAACGGGCGAATGAGGGCATGGTGTATCTCCTATCTGTTAGCTTGTGAGTAAATGGCTTGGATCGATTCAAGGACTCTAAAGTCGCGAGCTCGTCACGCACAGTAGGTGTCTGCGAAGGGACTGTTGCTAAATTTGCAGCAATTGCCAAACGACCAAAGGAAAGCTGAAAGCAGTCTTGCGCTTTTTGACGCCCGAATCTCGGGAGTGCTCAAGCAGCTTGAGAAATCTTCTTTTCAAACTTGCGGTCAGCACTACAGCCATTGCAGGCCCACACCCTCGGCAGATCACCGGTGCGCCAAATGGTCTGGCCTGGAGCAGGCATTCGTGAGCTGCCGCTCAGACCCATTGCGGACCTAGCGACCGATCAACTGGGTCGTGTCCCAATCCGTGGTGTAAGTCCACAGCCCGGACAGGCTGAGATACACGTTACTCAGCGTGCCACTGCGGACAGCCGAGTCGGGGGAGTATCGCAGAGGGTTTGAAGTCCTTCAAGCTGCATGTAGCGGCGGTTCAAACTCCACTCATCGCTTTGCTCCATCATCATGGCGCCCACCAGTCGTACGATGGCCGCATCGTTGGGGAAGATCCCCACGACATTCGTTCGGCGCTTGACCTCGGCATTGAGCCGCTCCAGCGGATTGGTCGAATAGATCTGTGCCCAGTGCGCCTTGGGGAATGTCATGAATGCCAGGACATCGTTTTCAGCATCATCCATGAGTGCACTCAGCTTGGGGAACTTGCCTCGCATCTGATCGGCCACTGACCTCCACTGGGTCCTGGCAGCCTCTGCGGTGTCTTGCACAAACACGGTGCCAATGGCGGCAGAGACCATGCGGCGTTGGGTTTTGCCTGCGTGGGCCAGCGCGTTTCGCATGAAGTGCACCCGGCAACGCTGCCAGGTGGATTTAAGGACTTTTGAGACGGCAGCCTTGATGCCTTCATGACTGTCGCTGATGACCAGTTTGACGCCACGCAGGCCCCGGCGGTTGAGGCTTCGCAAGAACTCTGTCCAGAAAGGTTCGGCCTCACTGGCGCCGACTTTGAGTCCCAGGACTTCACGCTGCCCTTCGGTGTTGACACCCACAGCGATTATTACGGCCACGCTCACGATGCGTCCGGCCTCACGCGTCTTGACGTAGGTGGCATCAATCCACAAGTAGGGCCAGTCACCTTCAATCTGTCGATTCAGGAATGCTCCGACGCGTTCGTCGAGTTCGCCGCAAAGCCTGCTGACCTGGCTCTTGGAGACACCACTCATCCCCAAGGACTTGACCAGATCATCCACCGAACGGGTGGAGATGCCCTGGATGTAGGCCTCTTGGATGACGGCAGTCAGGGCCTTTTCTGCAGTGCGTCGCGGTTCCAGGAACTCGGGGAAGTAGCTGCCTTGGCGCAACTTGGGGATCTTGAGCGGGACGCTGCCAGCTCGGGTGTCCCAGGTGCGTTCGCGGTAGCCGTTGCGGCTGTTGATGCGCTCCGGGT
>JBMOJJ010000122.1:0-10662 GCA_049315845.1 Rhodoferax sp. | reverse complement strand
GACGCCGCTGCTGCAGCACAGGGCGGGATCAAACACTTGCAAGTTCTTCATGGGAATAGTCCTTTAATCAACTTGGGATGGGCGTGCAGACGGTCCCGGCCTGCGGCTGGCAGGTTTCAGCGCACAACTCGGGGTGCCCGGAGCAGCACTCTGCAGTCAGATACGAGACCAGATCCTGCATCAGGGCCAGCTGCGCGCGGTAACGCTGAAAGCGCCCCTGCTGCGTCACCGTCAGCAGTTGCGACTGCGTCAGCGCCTTCAGATGAAACGAGAGATTGGTCGGCGGCACGCCCAGTTCAGCGCTGATTTCGCCCGCCACCATGCCCTCTGGCCCGGCCTTGACCAGCAGCCGGTAGATGTCCAGGCGAATGCCCGACGAGAGGGATTCGAAAACTTTGACTGCCGATGAAGTATCCACGCTTTGATTCTACAACTATTATTGAAATGTAGCCGGGCCGTCGCCGCCGTTTCAAGACCCTGCCGTTGTCAGGACAGCGACAGAACAGCTTCCACAGATGCCCCAGGCAGGCTACGGCACGAGCAGCAAGGCTGGCGCGGGCTTCTCATCCGTGGCACAGTCGGCGCCGCCCTTGTTACGATTTCGCAGTGTCAGCGACAGCAACAAGGCCACTGGCATCAACAGCATGATGCGAAACAGCTTGACCACGGTGGCGCTGACAGCCGCAGCCGTGTTGCCAGCGTCGGAGAGCATCATGCCGGCGGCCACCACCTGCGCCACATCGTGAATGGTGGCGCCAAAGAAAATGCTGGACTGCCCGGGCGACAAGCCGATGGCACTGGCCAGCAAGGGGTAAAGCACCATGGCCAGCGCGGTCAACTCACTCAGCTTATGGCAGGACCTTGCCGGGATTGAGGATGTTGTGCGGGTCCAGCGTGCGCTTGAGGCTTTGCATCAGCGCGACCTCGGCCGGGTTGCGCGACAAGTGCAGATAGGGCTTCTTTTCCAGCCCGATGCCATGTTCGGCCGAAACCGAGCCGCCGATGGCCTGCAGCGGCCGGTAGACCAGGCCCTCGACCTCGCTGCGGGCGCTGCCCTGGGCGTCGCCGGCGCGGATCACCAGATGCAGGTTGCCGTCACCCAGGTGGCCGAAGACCCAGCAGTGGTGCTCCGGCCAGCGCTGGGCCAGGCTGGCGCGCACGCCGGCCAGATAGGCTTCCATCGCGCCGATCGGCAGGGAAACGTCAAAGACAAAGGGCGGGCCGTGGCGCGCCAACTGGCCAACGTCGTCGCGCAAGGCCCACAAGGCGCTGCGCTCGCGCGCGGACTGGGCGATGGTCGCATTGGCGATCAGCCCTGTTTCCAGCGCGGTCTGCAGCGCCTGCGAAAAACGGGCCGCGTCGCGCTCGGCGTCCGAACCCTGCGCTTCGACCAGCACGTAAAACGGATGGCTAGCCGGCAGCGGCGGCGCCGATAGTGCCGGCGCGGTGGTGACACAGACGTAGAACTCGCGCCACATCACCTCGAACGCCGACAGGCCGCCGCCAAGCGCGCGGTCCATCTGCTTGAGAAACGCCGCCAGCTGGCTGAAACTATCAACGCCGACCAGCGCCACATCCTCGCTGCGGGGCCGCTCGAACAGGCGCAGCACGACGCGCGTCACCACCCCCAGCGTGCCCTCGCTGCCGATGAACAGCTGCTTGAGGTCGTAGCCGGCGTTGTTCTTGATCATCCGGTTCAGCGAGCTCACCACCGTTCCATCGGCCAGCACCGCCTCCACACCCAGCACCATCGCGCGCGTCATGCCGTAGCGGATGACTCGGTTGCCGCCGGCGTTGGTGGCCACGATGCCACCCAGCGTGGCGCTGCCGCGCGCGCCCAGGTCCAGTGGAAAAGCCAGCTCGTGCGTCGCCACCGCTTCCTGCAGCGTCTGCAACACGACGCCAGCCTGCGCCTGCGCGATGCGCTGCACCGGGTCGATCTCCTCGATCTGGTTCATACGCTCCAGCGACAGGATCAGTTCGCCCGGCTCCGTGTCGGCGCCGTGCACCAGGCCGCTGCGCCCCCCGTGCGTGACCACGCTCTGTCGGGCCGCGTGCGCGAGCTTCAGCAGCGCCGAAACCTCAGCGGTGTTGCGCGGGCGCACCAGGTGCGTGGCCCGCATCGGCGTCCTGACCACGTAGCCGGTGCTGCGAGCGGCCACATCGTCGCCGCTGAGCACTCCCTGCTCACCGGTGATGGATCGCAGCTGCGCGAGAAATTGGGCGTCCATGTCAGGGCAAGGTGTCAGGCGGCCTTGGCGACCGGGACCGCGGCTGCGGCCAGCAGGCTCTCGCGCTCCTTGGCGACCGCCTGCGCGGCAGCCTCCCGCACATGGCCGTAGCCGCGGATCTTCTGCGGCAGCGCCGCCAGCGCGATCATGGTCTGGATCGGCTGTGCCTGCGGCGCCTGGAGCATCGCGCCGATCTGCTGCTCATACTCGGCCAGCAGCCGGGCGTCGAGCCGGCGCTCGGCATTGTTGCGGAATGGATCGAGCCAGCTGCCACGCAGGCCGCGCAGCGCGTTCATCAACTTGAACACGGTCAGCATCCAGGGGCCAAGCTCGGTCTTTCTGACCTTGCCGCTCACCTGGTCGAGCTTGCCAAAGGGCCAGGCGCCGAGGTGAAAGTGCAGCTTGTAGTCACCATCGAAGGTGGCCGCCAGCTGCTGGCGGAACGCGTCCGAGCTGTAAAGGCGCGCCACTTCCCATTCGTTCTTGCTGGCCAGCAACTTGAAATAGCTGAGCGCCACCGCTTTCGCCAGGCGCTCCCCGGCGCCCAGTTGCAGGTCAAGCTTGGCAACGCGCTCCACCAGCGCCCGGTAGCGCCCGGCGTAAGCGGCGCTGTCGTAGTCGGTCAGGAAGCTTTCGTGGCGCTGCATCAGCTCAAGCAGAGTTTCTCGCTCGCGCGGCACGAACTTGAGCACGGTTGCCGGTGCGGCCACATTCTGCACCGCGGCCAGGTCGGTCGCGGCGCGCCGGCCCCAGAGGAAGGCGGTCCGGTTGAATTCCACCTGCACCGCGTTGAGCTCGATCGCCTGGTTCAGCGCCTCGAGCGAGACCGGCACCCAGCCGCGCTGCCAGGCCGCGCCGAGCATGAACATGTTGGAAGCAACGCTGTCGCCCATCAGGGCCCGGGCGATCTCGATGCCGTTGGCGGCAAAGAACTGCTCGCCGCAGACGCCCTGAATGCTTTGCAGCATCGCCATCGCGTCCACGTTCCAGTCCGCATTGCGCGCGAACTCCGAGGTCGGAATCACATCGGTGCAGACCACCGCCCGCGTGCGCCCGGCGCGCATGCGCGACATCGCCTCGTCGCCGGCGGTGACGATCAGGTCGCAGCCGATCACGGTATCGGCCTCGCCCGGCGCAATGCGGGTGGCGTGCAGCAGGTCTGCGCTGGGCGCGATATGCACGTGCGACAGCACCGCGCCGTACTTTTGCGACAGCCCGGTCACGTCCAGGATCGAGCAGGCCAGGCCGTCGATGTGCGCCGCCATTCCCAGCAACTGGCCGATCGTGACGACCCCGGTGCCGCCAATGCCGCCGACCAGCAGGCTGATGGAGCGCGTCGGCCGCTCATAGACCGGCAGCGGCGGTAGCGGCAGGCTCTCGGTTTGCGGCTTGCTGACTTTGGCCGGCTTGCGCAGCGCGCCGCCGTGCACCGTGACAAAGCTCGGGCAAAAGCCCTCGATGCAGGTGAAGTCCTTGTTGCAGCTGTTCTGGTTGATCTGGCGTTTGCGCCCGAGCGGCGTTTCCAGCGGCTCGATCGACAGGCAGTTGGAGACCGTGCCGCAGTCGCCGCAGCCCTCGCAGACGGCGGCGTTGATGAAGCTGCGCTTGGCCGGGTCGGCCCATTTGCCGCGCTTTCGCAGACGCCGGCGCTCGGTCGCGCAGGGCTGCTCATAGATCAGTACAGTCACGCCCTGCTTCTCGCGCAGCTGCCTTTGCACCAGCTCCATCTGATCGCGGTGATGCACCTTGACCTCGGGCGGCAGATTCGCGTTCGCGTATTTCTCCGGCTCGTCGCTGACCAGCGCGATCTCGCTGACGCCTTCGGCCAGCAATTCGCGGATGGTCTGCGGCACACTCAGGTCGCCATCGACCGGCTGACCGCCGGTCATCGAGACAAAGCCGTTCGCCAGCAGCTTGTAGGTCATGGTCACCTTGGCTGCCACCGCCTGTCGGATGGCCAGAAAGCCGGAATGGAAGAAGGTGCCGTCGCCCATGTTGGCGAAAACATGCGGCTCGTCGGTGAACGGCTGCTGGCCCAGCCACATCACGCCCTCGCCGCCCATGTGCGAGACGGTTCCGGTGGTGCGCGGGTTGTTCAGCATCGCGATCGTGTGGCAGCCAATGCCGGCCAGCGCGCGCGAGCCCTCTATCACCTTGGTCGATCGGTTGTGCGGGCAGCCGGAACAGAAGCTGGCATTGCGCTGCGGCTGCGGCGCCGCCCCAGCCTTCGGACCCGGCAGCGTGATGGGCTGCAGGCCGCAGGCCGGGTCCAGCATCAGCATCACGTCGAGCATCACCTTGGAGACGATCAGCGGCGAAATCTCGGCATTGTTCGGAAACACGCGCCGGACGCCTTCCAACCCATAGGTCGGCGCCCCGGCGGTCTTGCCGATGACCCTGGGCTTCTTCGGCAGGTCCAGGTCGTACAGGATCGACTTGATCTGCTCTTCCAGCAAGGGGCGCTTTTCTTCCACCACCAGGATCGCGTCGACGTCCTGCGCCAGCGCGCGCACGAACTCCGGGTCCAGCGGCCAGGTCATGCCGACCTTGGCGATCCGGATGCCCAGTTCTTGCAGGCGCGCGGCCGACCAGCCGAGTTCGACCGCCGCCTGGCGCATGTCCTGGTAAGCCTTGCCGGCCGAGACGATCGCCAGCCGCGGACGCTGCGCTTCGCTGACGATCGCGTTCAGGCCGTTGGCGCGCGCGTAGGCCAGCGCCGCGTAGATCTTGTGGTTGTAGAGGCGTTCCTCGGCCATCAGCGCGGTATCAAAAGGCCGGATGGAAAGGCTGGGCGCGCCCATCGGCGTGCCGACCGGCAGCGAGGGAACCTCAGGCAGCACGATCTTCGGCGAATCCGGGCCCACATAAATGGTGCCGCCGCCCTCGACCACGTCGGTGACGACCTTCATGCCGACCCAGCAGCCCGAGAAGCGCGACATCGCGATGCCGTGCAAGCCGAAGTCCAGCAGTTCCTGCGTGTTGGACGGGTACAGCACCGGCAGACCGGCGGCGATGAAGATCTGGTCCGAAAAGTTGGTGATGGTGGAAGACTTGGCGCCATGGTCGTCGCCGGCCAGCGCCAGCACGCCGCCCAGCGCGCTGCTGCCAGCGCTGTTGGCATGGCGCAGCACGTCACCGCTGCGGTCCACGCCCGGACCCTTGCCGTACCAGATGCCGAACACGCCGTCGACGCGCGCGCCCGGGAAACTGCCCACATGCTGCGCGCCCCAGATCGCTGTGGCGGCCAGGTCTTCGTTGACCGCCGCCCGAAAGACGATGTTGTTCTCTTTCAGGATCGCTTCGGCCGCCCACAGGTCCATGTCGTAGCGACCCAGCGGCGAACCGCGGTAGCCCGACACGTAGCCGCCGGTCTTCTTGCCCTGGGCCTCGTCGCGCAGGCGCTGCTGGATCGGCAGGCGCACCAGCGCCTGGGTGCCCGCCAGAAAGACCCAGCCCTCCTTGACGCGGTACTTGTCGTCAAGCGATATGGCAGGGTGAGCTATTTTTTCAGGTGCATTCATGGGCTTTCCGGGTTGCTGCGAGTGCGCACTTTATCAGTTGAACGGTTTGTCCGATAAAGTCGATTTGTCTCCGGTCAATTTGCTTTGGTGACATGATATCCTTGTGCCAGTTATGGCCGCTGACGAACTCACTCTTGTCGATCCCTCCAGCTACGCTCTGCCGGGTCTGGGCCGCGCGCTGGTGGCAGCAGGCAAGATCGGGCAGCAGGTCGCCGAAGAGATTTACCGCAAGGCGCAGAGCAATCGCACCAGCTTCATCGCCGAGCTGACCGGCTCGGGCGTGGTTTCGGCATTCGACCTTGCGCACACGATGTCTTCCGCCTTCGCCGCGCCGCTGGTCGACCTGAACGCAATCGATCCGCAGCGCCTGCCCAAGGGCCTGCTGGACGGCAAGATCTGCACCGACTACCGGGTGGTGGTTCTGAGCAAGCGCAACAACCGTTTGATCGTTGCCACCGCCGACCCCTCGGACAGCCAGGCGGCGGAGAAAATCAAATTTGCGACCCAGTTGCGCGTCGACTGGGTCATCGCCGAGTACGACAAGTTGCTCAAGCTGGTCTCCGCGACCGCCGCGACGGCAGCCGAGACGATCGAAAACATCGTCGGCGATGAATTTGAATTTGACGAGTCGGCCACCGGCGACCTGACCGAGGGGATCGACAGCGCGGCCTCTGAAATCGACGATGCACCGGTGGTCAAGTTCCTGCACAAGATGCTGCTGGACGCCTACAGCCTGCATGCCTCCGATCTGCACTTCGAGCCCTACGAGCACAATTACCGGGTGCGCTTCCGGATTGACGGTGAACTGCGCGAGATCGCCGCTCCGCCGGTCGCGATCAAGGAAAAGCTGGCTTCGCGCATCAAGGTCATTTCGCGCATGGACATCTCCGAAAAGCGGGTGCCGCAAGACGGAAAGATGAAGCTCAAGATCGGCCCGGACCGGGTGATCGACTTCCGGGTCAGCACCTTGCCAACACTGTTCGGCGAAAAGATCGTGATCCGCATACTCGACCCCAGCATCGCCAAGCTGGGCATCGATGCGCTTGGCTACGAGTTCGAGGAAAAGGAGCGGCTGTTGCGCGCGATCAGCAGACCGTACGGCATGATCCTGGTGACAGGGCCGACCGGGTCCGGCAAGACGGTGTCGCTCTACACCTGCCTGAACCTGCTGAACAAGCCGGGCGTCAACATCGCCACGGCTGAAGATCCGTGCGAGATCAACCTGCCCGGGGTCAATCAGGTCAACATCAACGAGCGGGCCGGACTGACCTTTTCCGCCGCCCTCAAGTCCTTCCTGCGGCAGGACCCCGACATCATCATGGTGGGCGAAATCCGCGACCTTGAAACCGCCGACATTTCGATCAAGGCGGCGCAGACCGGTCACCTGCTGCTGTCGACGCTGCACACCAACGACGCGCCGGCGACGCTGTCGCGAATGCGCAACATGGGCATTGCCCCGTTCAACATCGCCTCCAGCGTGATTCTGATCACCGCGCAGCGTCTGGCGCGCCGCCTGTGCCCGAGCTGCAGAGTCCCGGTTGACATTCCCAGAAGGGCGCTGCTGGACGCCGGCTACCAGGACAACGACCTGAACGACCCCTGGGTGTCCTACCGCCCGGTGGGCTGCTCGAACTGCAACAACGGCTACAAGGGCCGCGTCGGCATCTACCAGGTGATGCCGATCAGCGAGGAAATGCAGCGCATCATCCTGCGCGACGGCAACGCGATGGAGATCGCCGCCCAGGCGGCGCTCGAAGGTGTGCGCACGCTCAGGCAGGCCGGCCTGCACAAGGTCAGGCTGGGTCTGACTTCGCTGGAAGAAGTGCTCGCCGTGACGAACGAATAAGCAGGCAATCCAGAGGACGCGATGGCAACTTCAAGGACCAAGGGCATCAAGGAATTTGTCTTTGAGTGGGAAGGCAGGGACCGCAACGGCAAGCAGGTGCGCGGCGAGACGCGGGCCGGCGGCGAGCATCAGGTGCAGGCGGCGCTGCGGCGCCAGGGGGTGATGCCGACCAAGATCAAGAAGCGCAGGATGCGCTCCGGCAAGGCGATCAAGCCCAAGGATCTGGCCATCTTCACGCGCCAGCTGGCGACCATGATGAAGGCCGGCGTGCCATTGCTGCAGGCGTTTGACATCGTGGGGCGCGGCAATCCGAACCCGAGCGTCACCAAGCTGCTCAACGAGATCCGCACCGACGTCGAGACCGGCACCTCGCTGAGCACCGCCTTTCGCAAGTTTCCCCTCTATTTCGACAATCTTTACTGCAACCTGATCGAAGCCGGCGAAGCGGCCGGCATTCTGGATCAGTTGCTGGACCGGCTCGCGGTGTACATGGAAAAGACCGAGGCGATGAAGTCCAAGATCAAGTCGGCGCTGATGTACCCGATCTCGGTGCTGGTGGTGGCGTTTGTGGTGACTGCCGTGATCATGATTTTTGTCGTGCCGTCGTTCAAAGAGGTGTTCTCCAATTTTGGCGCCGACCTGCCGACGCCGACGCTGGCGGTGATCGCGATCAGCGAGATCTTCGTCAAGTACTGGTGGCTGATCTTTGGCGGCATCGGCGGCGGCTTTTATTTCTTCATGCAGGCCTGGAAGCGCAATGAAAAAATGCAGGCCGTGATGGACCGCATTCTGCTCAAGATGCCCATTTTTGGCGTACTGGTTGACAAGTCATGCACCGCGCGCTGGACCCGCACGCTGTCGACCATGTTTGCCGCCGGCGTGCCGCTGGTCGAGGCGCTGGATTCGGTTGGCGGCGCCTCCGGCAATTCGGTCTACCTGAACGCCACCCGCAAAATCCAGCAGGAGGTGTCGACCGGTACCGCGCTGACGGTGGCGATGGGCAATACCAACCTGTTCCCCTCGATGGTGCTGCAGATGTGCGCGATTGGCGAGGAATCGGGCTCGATCGATCACATGCTGGGCAAGGCGGCCGACTTCTACGAGGCCGAAGTCGATGACATGGTGGCGGGCATCTCAAGCCTGATGGAGCCCATCATCATCGTGATTCTGGGCACCGTGATCGGCGGCATTGTGGTCGCCATGTACCTGCCGATCTTCAAACTGGGTCAGGTGGTCTGATGTTGATCTCACATGGCTTCGATGCCACCCTTGTCGGCGTTCTGGGCTTGCTGGTCGGCAGTTTTCTCAATGTCGTGATCCACCGCCTGCCCATCATGCTGGAGGCCCAGTGGCGCGCCGAGTGCGCCGAACTGGGCGGCAAGCAGGAGGCCGCGCCGGCAGAGATCTACAACCTGCTGCTGCCGCGCTCGCGCTGCCCCAAATGCAGTCATCCTATCCTCTGGCATGAAAACATTCCGGTCCTGAGCTATCTGTTGCTGGGCGGCAAATGCTCGGCCTGCAAAGCCGCTATCGGTCTGCGCTATCCGCTGGTCGAACTGGCAAGCGGCGCGCTGTTCTTCATTTGCGCCTGGAAGTTCGGCGCCAATGGCACCGCCCTGCTGTGGAGCTGCATGGCGGCAAGCCTGCTGGCGCTGGCGCTGATCGACTGGGACACCACGCTGCTGCCTGATGCGATGACTTTGCCGCTGCTGTGGGCCGGCCTGATCGCCGCTGCGCTGCAATGGACCAGCGTGCCGCTGGCAGCGGCGCTGTGGGGCGCTGTCGCCGGTTACCTGTCCCTGTGGCTGGTCTACTGGGGCTTCAAGCTGATCACCGGCAAGGAGGGCATGGGCTTCGGGGATTTCAAGCTCTTTGCCGCGCTCGGCGCCTGGTTTGGCTGGCAGGCGCTGGTGCCCATCATTCTGATGTCCTCGGTGATTGGCGCGGTGATCGGCATCGCGATGAAATTCTCCTCCGGTCTGCGCGAAGGCGGTTATCTGCCTTTCGGTCCGTTTCTGGCCGCCGCCGGACTGACCGCCCTGATTTTCAGGCCGGATGCGATGCTTCGCTTTGTCGGACTCTGAATCGTGCCGGTTCCCGTGCGGCTCGGACTGACCGGCGGCATTGGCAGCGGCAAGAGCACCGTCGCCGCGCTGCTTGCCAGACAAGGTGCCGGCATCGTGGATGCCGACGCCATTTCACGCCAGCTCAGCGCAGCAGGCGGGCTGGCACTGCCGGCCATTGCCGGCGCCTTCGGTCCTGAATTCATCACGCCAGCGGGCGCGCTCGACCGTGACCGCATGCGCGACCTGATCCACCGCGACGCCGGCGCACGCCAGCGGCTCGAGGCGATCATCCATCCGCTGGTCGGACAGGAAACGCAGCGCCAGGCGGACCTGCTTGCGCGGGAGGGTACGCGCTGCATCGTGTTTGACGTTCCGCTGCTGGTCGAATCCCCGTTCTGGCGCAAGAAAGTGGATCATGTGCTGGTGGTCGATTGCACGCCTGAAGTGCAGATCAGCCGGGTCATGGCGCGCAGCCAGCTGCCGCGCCAGGATGTCGAAAGAATCATCGCTTCCCAGGCCAGCCGGGAACAGCGCTTGAGCGCCGCCGACAGCGTCATCTTCAACGTCGGCCTGTCGCTGGATGAACTGGCGGCCGAGCTGGCCCAGATTTCAGGCCGCTTCGGGCTATCATCCGGGTAGCATCCAGGCCCGCGTAGCAAAGAAAACAGCGTGATCCTTTACGAATACCCCTTCAACGAACGCATTCGCACCTACTTGCGACTTGAGCAACTGTTTCTGCGCCTGACCGAATTCGTCTCGCGTGAACCGGCGCTCGATCACCACTTTGCGCTGGCCACAATCTTCGAAGTGATGGATGTCGCGGCCCGCGCCGACCTCAAATCGGACGTGCTGAAAGACCTGGACCGGCAAAAGCATGTGCTGGACGCTTATCGGGACAATCCGGCGATCGCGCACGAGGTCCTTGACAAGGTGTCGAGCCAGGCCGAGCGCTGCTTTCAGGCGCTGAGCAACCTGCCTGGCAAAGCCGGTCATTCACT
>JBMOJJ010000470.1:0-2394 GCA_049315845.1 Rhodoferax sp. | reverse complement strand
TGCGCTTGGGTGGATCGAGCACCGGATTGACGATGCCGAAAATGTGGCCCGAGGTCGTCAACACATAGCGTACCGGCGTCCCAACGTTGACGTGCTGGCGCACGCGGTAGGATTGACGCCAAGGCACGACATGATCGTCCTCGCAGCCGACGGCATACAGGGGCTGGGTGATGCGTGAAAGATCGATCAACTCGCCGGCAATGGTCAACGCATCGGGCTTGACCAGGTTGTTGTAAAGGTACATCTGGCGCAGGTAGAAAGAGTGCATGGCCGCCGGCATACGCGTGGTGTCCATATTCCAAAAAAGAACGTCAAATGCAGGCAGTTCTTCACCAAGCAGGTAGCTGTGTTCGAAATAGTGCCAGATCAGACTGTTGGATCGCAGCAGGCGAAAACTGGCGGCCATGTCACTGCCATCGAGAAAACCGGTTTGCGCCATCTTTTTCTCCAACGCAGCGACCGCTCCTTCGTCGATGAACACGTCGATATCGCCCGGCTGGGAAAAATTGGTCAACGTGGTCAGCAGTGTCCAGTGTGCCACCGGATGCGCGTTTGCCGGGTAGTGGCGGGTGGCCCAGGCCATGTAAGTCGACACCAGCGTGCCGCCAATGCAGTAGCCTGCCAAGTGCAATTGGCGCACCTGGCAAATCTTGCGCACGGTTTGCACAGCCTGATCGATGCCGTCGAGCAAATAGTCGTCAAACGCAAGGTCGGCCATCTCCGCCGTCGGGTTCTTCCAGCTGATGATGAAGGTACTGTAGCCCTGCTCAGTAAGGAACTTGACCATGCTCTTGTCGGGCGTTAGATCAAGCACGTAGTACTTGTTGATCCAGGGCGTGACTATCAGAATGGGGGTTTCGTGCACCCGCGTGGTCGTGGGACTGTAGTGAATCAGTTCGATCAGGCGGTTGCGCAGCACGATGCGTCCGGGCGTGGTCGCCAGATCGGTGCCGACCTTGAAAGCGTCGGCTTCCACCATGCGGATGTTCTTCGCCTTGGCATCGCGCAAGAAATGTTGCATGCCCTGTCGCAGACTGTCACCGTGGGTTTCCAAGGCACGGCGCATGGCCATCGGGTTGGTGAAGAAGAAATTCGTCGGTGCCAGTGAGTTGAGCCATTGGCGTGCCCAGAAAGCCGCACGCCTACGCTGAAGTTCCGACAGCCCCGGCGTCGCGAACAGCAGATCCTCCGTGCGGTGCGTCGCGGCCAGGTAGAACTCCTTGATGACGTCCCAGGCCGGATTCTTTTCCCAATCCGGATCCGCGAAGCGCACATCGTCCACATGCGGCTTGATGAACTCCTCGCCCGGCAAACCCATCGCAAGGCGCATCATGTGCGACTGAAACCCCAGTGAGTCGACAAACAGGGCGTGCACCGCCTGCGACAACTCCGGCGGATGCATCAACCAGGACGTCTGGGCATTGAGCACTGAGGTCATCACGCCATAGGGGTCCGTGCTCTGCTGCAGGGCGGTCGATCCAAACCCATCCGGGGTCACGCCTGAAAAACCACCAGCAGTCTTTACATCGCTTTCCGTGTTGTTCATGATATTCATGATATTCATGATTCGTGGATCATCAAAATGTCTCTATTCTGGAAGAATCTGCCCCATTTGTGCACAAAAATTCACATCGCCTATTGATCCAGCGCACAGAGTAAGACACTATGTTGCGAGATGCTCTAGGCAAGCCTATGCTCGGCTCAAACCACTCGGTTGGGCGCGCATGAACTATCCATTTACCGGTACAAACCGCGAACAGTCGCTGTGGCAGTATGGCCTGCGGGCGCCGGTCTATGACCTCGAACTGACGGCTCTTGAGCCGATTCGCCGCAACGCCATCGATCGCCTCCAGCTTGAACCGGGTGCTACCGTATTGGATGTCGGTTGCGGCACTGGCTTGAGCTTCGAACCCCTGCAGGCAGCCGTAGGCCAAAGTGGCCAGATCATCGGTATAGAACAATGCCACGAAATGCTGGACCTGGCCCGCGCAAGAGTGACACAACAGGGCTGGATCAATGTGACGCTGCTAGATACCACCGCTGAAGTGACAAGCATTTCAACCCACGGCGACGCCGCACTGTTTCACTTCACGCACGATATCTTGCGCAATCCCAATGCGATCGGCAGGGTGGTGCAGTGTGTCAGACCCGGTGCCCGCATCGTGGCAGCCGGTTTGCAGTGGTCCTGTCCCTGGGCCTGGGTTACTAACTGATGGGTGCTGTTGGCCGCACTGCATTCAGTGACTTCGCTTGAAGGACTGGATCAACCATGGAGTCGATTGGCAGGGCACTTGGACCAACTGGAGGTGAACACGGCCATGTTGGGCGGGGTTTTCATTGCCAGCGGCGTCCTCAGGCGGTGAGAAGTTGTGCTGCGTCATGTGAGCATTTTGG
>JBMOJJ010000469.1:0-2395 GCA_049315845.1 Rhodoferax sp. | reverse complement strand
CGGTTTGCCATCAACCTCGATGGCGCGCGATGAGGTACCGGTGCCACCCTTGAACTTGTAGCAGCGCATCCCATTGCCGCCACCGACGTTGCCCTCCTCCACCGGACCGGCCTTGGCACCATTCAATGCGGCCAGGGCGTGTGCCTCGGTCACGTGCAGGCCATCGATGTCACTGAATTCGCCGTCATAGGTTTCTGCCACGACGGGCATGGCCCACATCGGCCGTTCGGCCCAGGCCTGAGCGTACTGCGTGATCATCCAGCGCACCGCCGCATGGTGCACCATGCCAACGCTGTGCGTGTTGGTGATCAGAATCGGACCGAAGAAGTAGCCAGCGTCCTCGATCCAGTGGGTGCCAGTCATCTCGCCATTGCCGTTGAACCGGTGCAGGCCAGCCCAGACCGGTTGCGGCTCCTTGATGTGCCCGCGCGGCAGCAAGGCCGTGACGCCGGTCTTGATGATCTTTCCGTCGGCTGTGGTTCCGTCGAGCGTGGTGTACCCGACCAGAACACCAGGGACATCGGTGATGGCATTGAGCGGGCCGGTCTTGCCGGGAAAGGGCAGGCCAAGTTCGCGTCCGCGTGGTTTCTTGCTTGTTGTCATGATGTCAGGCCGGCAGGGATTTCAGACCCGACAGGACGGCGTCGATCGCGTGATCAACTTCGGCTTCGGTGATTGCAGTGGATAACACGAAGAAACCCTGGGCGCCGATGATGATGCCTTTATTCAACAGGTGGTGAAACAGCAACTCCGACTTCTTCATCACCGATGGATTGGCTGCAATCATGCCAACCAGATCTCGCCAGTTCTCGATCGGTCGGTCGACCAGGAACAGTCCCGTCAAAGAGGCGGTACCGGTCACAATGCCGGGCCGACCACTCAGCTTCAGGGCTTCCTGCAAACCGTCGCGCAGGCGCTGACCCAGGCCGGAGAGCCGGTTGAACGCAGCCTCGTCGAAATGGGTCATCGCCGCCAGACCGGCTGCCATTGTCAAGGGGTTGGCATTGAAGGTGCCGGCGTGGTTGAGCTTGGCACCTTTCTGTGGATCAAACAGCTCTGTCAGGATGTCTTTGCGCCCACCGATGGCGCCAATCGGCAGGCCGCCGCCTATGATTTTTCCAAGGGCAAGGAGGTCGGGGCGCATGCCAAGCTCGTGATGCGCGCCATGAAAGCCCAGACGCAGACTGTAGACCTCGTCGAAAATCAGCAGGCCACCGCAGCGATCGAGCTCTTCCCGGACCATACTCAGGAAGGCAGAGCTCACTGGCTTGAAGCCCAGATTCTTGACCAGCGGGTCGATCAGCACACCGGCGAGTCGGGGGCCATGCTCGCGCAGGATCCGGCGCCCGTTTTCGACATCGTTCATGGGAATCACGACGACATCCTGCGCAACACCGCTGGCCGAACCCTTGTCCTGCACACTCGCCGGACACTTCGCATCGCCCCAATCCAAAGGCGTCGGCGAGGTGCTGACGGCAGCAGTTTCCCCGGAACCGTGGTAGGCGCCCTCGATCTTGGCTATCAGGGGACGCCCTGTATAGGCGCGCGCCGCCTTGATGGCAAACAGAACGGCCTCGGTGCCGGAATTGCAGAACCGAACCTGCTCGACGGCCTCGAGTCGCGTCACCAGCAGCTCAGCGAGTTCGATTTCCGGCTCGGTTGGCAGAGCGATCGAAGTAAGCCGGCTCGCCTGTTGAGCGATGGCCTGCACAACGGCCGGGTGCGAGTGGCCATGAATCAACGACGAGTAGTTGTTCATCATGTCGATGCGCTCCACGCCATCGGCATCCCAGACACGACACCCCTGTCCGCGCACCGCATAAATCGGATAGGGGGGAAAGTAAACCGAGTGGCGCGTGTTGCCGCCGGGCAGCACAGCGCAGGCACGTGCAAAAAGCTGTGCCGAGCGGGATTGCGGATCGGGAAACTGCAGACCCGCGCTGTTTTCCAGTTGAAGTGCCAATTTTGGATTGTTCATGCTTGCCTTTAACTTGTTATGTCCTTGCCTGGGTCGGAAACTTGTGTTTGGGTGCGCTCTACTCAAACGGGTGCCAGATCGCGCGTCCTGCGCACCTCGAAACGTTCAAGACGTCGTCGCACGACTTCATGCCGTTGGCGCGTCAGCGGAAACCGCCACGCCAACCAGGCCGAAATGAGGTGCATGCTGGTCGGGATGCCCAGATAGCCCGCGAGAAGTCCCAACTGCGCCAGCGATGTGTTGGCGCCGCCCACCTTGTAATTTGTCGCCGCCAGCAGGGCAAACGCCGCGCCACTGCCCAGTGCCATCGTGACCTTGATCAGCAGGTTGTTCAGGGCAAAGAAATTGGCCGCCTTGTTGGTCCCGGTCTTGAGTGTGTTGTAGTCCACCACATCGCCCAGAATTGCCGGCGGCAGA
>JBMOJJ010000468.1:0-2395 GCA_049315845.1 Rhodoferax sp. | reverse complement strand
GCATCAACGCCGCCGGGCGCCTGTCGGACATGACGCTGGGCATTGAATGCCTGCTGACCGACGACCCGGCCCGCGCCGCTGAACTGGCCAGAGCGCTCGACGGCATCAACCGCGAGCGGCGCGAGATCGAGGGCAGCATGCGGGAACAGGCGCTGGCGATTGCCGAATCGATGTTTCAGGATGAGCAGGCGCCGCCGCCGGCGATCTGCGTCTTCGACCCTGACTTTCACGAAGGCGTGGTGGGCATCGTCGCCTCACGCATCAAGGACAAGCTGCACCGCCCGACCTTTGTCTTTGCCGCCAGCAACGCCCCCGGCCACGAGCACGAGCTCAAGGGCTCGGGGCGCTCGATCGCCGGCTTTCACCTGCGCGACGCGCTCGACCTGCTGGCCAAGCGACAGCCGGACCTTCTGCTGCGTTTTGGCGGGCACGCGATGGCCGCCGGCTGCACCATTGCCCGCGACCGGCTGGTCAGCTTCGAGCAGGGACTGGGTCAGGTCGCGCTGGAGTGGCTGGACGCCGCCACGCTGACGCGCCGGATCGATACCGATGGGCCGCTGCAGCCGCAATACCGCCGGGTCGAACTGGTCGATGTGCTGCACCGCGAAGTCTGGGGCCAGGGCTTTGCCGCGCCGACCTTCAGCGAAGAACTCGAAGTGGTCTCGCAGCGCCTGGTCGGTGAAAAGCATCTGTCGCTCAAACTCAAGCACCAGGGGCAGGCGGTGGACGGCATCTGGTTTGGCCGCACCGACCCGTTGCCGGCCCGTGTCAAGCTGGCTTTCAGGCTCGACGCCGACGCCTGGAACGGCACGCGCCGGGTTCGCTTCCTGATCGAAGCTGCGGAGTTGATCAATTGATGTCGAATGAAGCAGAAATAATCGTCAAAAAATGACAATATTTGATATGATGAGCGCAGATTTCTCAAATCCCATCGAAACATCCCATGGCAGTACCGCAGATTGAAAAGACATTTTGCACAACGCGCGAGGCCGCGCTGTTGCTGGGCGTCTCGATCGGCACCGTGCAGCTCTGGGTCGAGAGCAATCTGCTGCAGGCCTGGAAGACAGCCGGCGGCCACCGCCGCGTGCTGCGCTCATCGGTTGAAGGGCTGCTGCACAGGAAATCCGATGCCCGGCAGTTGCCGCCCAAATCCGAGTCGCCTACCGCACAACGCGCGCTGAGCGTGATGGTGGTGGAGGACGACCCCAGTCTGCTGCGCCTGTACCAGACCCGGATGGCGCGCTGGCCGATGAAGCTCAATCTGGTCACGGCCGACAACGCGGTTACCGCGCTGCTGACCATCGGCCGCAGCGGACCCGATCTTCTGGTGACCGACCTGAAAATGCCCTTTGTTAACGGATTTGAGATGCTGCGCATCCTCAGTCAGGCACCCGAGATCGCGAACACGACCATCGTCGTTGTCACCGGGCTCGATGCGGATGAGATCAGGCTGGGCGGGCAGATCCCCGCCGGCATCGAGATCCTGCCCAAGCCGATTCCGTTTGAGCGGTTGCTGGCAATTGCAAGCGGCATTGTCGTATGAGCGCTCACTTTTTCGAGGCTGCACCATGTCCTACATTCTGATTGTCGACGACCATTCCGACATTCGCCGCCTGCTCAGCATCTCGCTGTGCAAGGAGTTCACGGTCAAGGAAGCCGAGGATGGCGTCACGGCGCTCGACACGCTGCGCCACGACCACCCCAAGATCGTGCTGCTCGATGTGATGATGCCGGGCGAAATCGATGGCCTGCAGGTGCTCGATGCGATCAAGGCGGACCCCAAGACGCGCGACATTCTGGTCGCCATGATCAGTGCACGCGGCCAGATCGCCGACCATGACGAGGCGCGCGAACGCGGCGCCGACGCCTATTTTGTCAAGCCGTTCAGCCCGCTGCAGGTTGTCGCTTGGGTGCGAAACCATATGAATTGATGTCAGCGCCTCTGGCCGACCGGCTCAAAGCCCCCCATCTCCGTCGCCCGCTGCTGCTGCTGTGGCTGACTACCGGCGTTCTGCTGCTGCTGGCCTGGTGGCATGTGATGGCGCTGGTGAGCGACGGCCGCCAGAAGGAACTGGCGGTTGCCGAGCGTGATCTGGCCAACCTGACACGCGTCAGCCAGGAGCATGCCGAGCGGACCCTTCGCAGTGCCGACCAGGTCATCCGCTTCATCCAGTCGCGCTACCTTGAGATCGGCGACCGGCTCGACCTGAAGGCGCTCAGCGCCAGCGGCGTGATCGACACCGAGATTTTCAATCAGGTCGGCATCATCGATGCGCAGGGCATCTACAGCCTGGCCAACCTGCCGATCGACGGACGGCTCGACCTGTCGGACCGCGAACATTTCAAGGTGCATGTGGCAGCCGACAGCGGCGAACTGTTTGTTTCCAAACCGGTG
>JBMOJJ010000121.1:0-10691 GCA_049315845.1 Rhodoferax sp. | reverse complement strand
TCAGTGACTCTTCGCCACCCGGCTGCGCGATCCGGATGTGCAGGCGCGAGTGCGCCTCCAGTTCGGCGCTGACACCCTGCCCCTCATGCCCCATGGCCCAGGCACAGGGTCTAGGCAGCGCGTTGTCGGCCTGAGCCTGGTGCAGAAACAGGCCGCGGTGCGAACTGGTGACAACGATCGGCACGGTCAGGACGGCAAGGCTTGAAAAGTCGGCACCCTCGATCAATTGCAGGCCCCAGTGTGCACCCATGGCGGCTCGCAGTACTTTCTGGCTCCACAATGCCGCCGTGCCGGTGAGCGCGATGACCTGGCTGAAACCAAAGGCCGAGGCACTGCGCAAAATAGAGCCCACATTGCCCGCGTCCTGCACACGATCCAGAATGACCGAAGCGACATCCGGCCGCAATTCGGACGGCGTCGGCAGATTGAACACAAACCCCATGCTGGCGGGAGACTCCAGTGCGCTGATGCCGGCGAACAAGGCATCCGCGACGACAATGTTTTTCAGTGCCGCCCCGGCCCATGTCAACGGCGCAAGCGGCCACCTGGACTCCGAAAAAACGGCCAGCACCGGCCGCATTCCGCGCCCCAACGCGGCCTGACACAGGTGCTCGCCCTCGACCCAGATCCTGCCTTGCTTGCGGTAAGCGGTGCTGTCCTGCGACAAACGGCGCAAGTCCTTCAGCAAAGGGTTGTCGCGCGATCTGATGCACTGCACCTGCGTTTGCGTCACGGCAACAACCCATGCATCAACTCGGCGACCGGACGGAAGGTCTTGCGATGCTGCGGCGTCGCGCCATGCAGTCGCAAGGCTGCAAGATGCGCGGCAGTGCCATAACCCTTGTGCCTGGCAAAGCCGTACTGAGGGAACTGCTGGTCGTAGTCAAGACACCAGCGATCACGGAGCACTTTGGCCAGTATCGACGCAGCGGAGATCGCTGGCACCAGCGCATCGCCCTTGATGATCGCCTGCGCCATCACATCGAGCTGCGGCAGACGATTGCCATCCACCAGCACCCTGTTCGGCCTGAGCCGCAGGCCGTCAACCGCCCGGCGCATGGCGAGCAGCGTGGCCTGCAAGATGTTCAGTTGCTCGATTTCCTCGACACTCGCCTGGGCAATCGAGCAGCACAGCGCCTTGGCGCGAATCTCGTCGAACAGCGTGTCACGACGCCGCGCGGTGAGCGTCTTGGAGTCTGCCAGTCCCCGGATCGGTTGACGGTCGTCCAGAATCACCGCGGCCGCAAGCACGGGGCCGGCAAGCGGACCGCGTCCGGCTTCATCCACGCCCGCGATCAGCCCAGGAACGTCCCATTTCAGGGCGGCCTGGCTGATATCGGCCGGATCAACTCGCGAGGACTTGCTGGATCGCATGGCTGGCTATTCGGGGGGTATCGCGCTGCAGCCGTTCGTGCAGCGCAGCGAACCGATGCTGCAAGGCGACGATCTTCTGCGGCGCACGCAGCCAGGCCAGCACGGCGTTGGCCAGCGCCTGCGGTGTTGCTGCATCCTGCAACAACTCCGGCACCACAAAATCCTGACAAAGAATATTTGGCAATCCGACCCAGGGCTGCAGCCTCTTGCGCCGCATGATTTGCCATGACAGCCAATTCATGTGGTAGGCGACCACCATCGGGCGCTTGAACAGCGCAGCCTCGAGAGTGGCCGTGCCGCTGGCGATCAGCGTGACATCACAGGCTGCCAGTACGGTGTGCGAATGCCCCTCGATGATCTGCAACAGGCCTGACAGGCCACAGTTGCGCGCGGCCTCCTCAATGTCGCGCTTGAGATTCGGGACCGCCGGAACAACGAACCTGACAGCCGCGCAGGACCGGTGCACGATGGCGGCGGCCTGAAAGAACCTGGTGGCGAGGTGTTTGATTTCGGATCTTCTGCTTCCCGGCAAGATCGCGACAACCCAATCCTCGTTGGTCAAACCCAGGCTGAGCCGGGCTGCCGCGCGGTCCGGCAGCATGGGAATCAGATTCGCCAAGGGATGCCCGACAAAAGTTGCCGCAATGCCGTGGTGTGCCAGCAGATCGGGTTCAAACGGGAAGATGCACAGCACATGGTCAACGCTGCGGCGGATCTTTTCAATTCGCTCGGGTCGCCAGGCCCAGATCGAGGGTGAGACAAAATGCACTGTCTTGACGCCCTGCGCTCTCAGAGCGGCCTCCAGATCCAGATTGAAATCCGGCGCATCGACGCCGATGAAAAGATCAGGGCGTTGCAGCAGCAGTCGGGCCTTGAGCTCTTCACGAATGCCCACCAGTTCACGGTAGCGGCGCAGCACCTCCCAGCCGTAGCCGTGCACAGACAATTTGTCGTGCGACCACCAGGACACAAATCCACGCCTCGCCATCTGCGGCCCGCCGATGCCCACCGCATCCAGCTCAGGCCAGCATTCGCGCAGGCCGTCGAGCAGCAAGCCCGCCAGCAAGTCGCCCGAGGTTTCGCCGGCCACCATGCCGAACTTCATTTCACCGCACGATCCCGCGTTGTGGCGAGGACCGCTCCAGGAATGAGAGCATCATTGCCACATCGCCTGCAGACTGCGGGAATCTTTCCGGCAAGCCGCGAATACGCTCGCAGGCTGCCTGCAATGTCAGATCCTCTCGGTACAAGGCCTTGTGCATGGCCTTGACGGCAGACGTCCGCTCGGCCGAGAACCCGCGTCGGCGCAAGCCCTCATAGTTCATCGATCGGGCTTGCGCGGGCTGTCCCTGACACATGACAAAAGGTGGAAGATCAGCCAGCAGCACGGTGCTCACCGCCGTCATGCTGTGCGCGCCGATGTGCACAAACTGATGAACCCCGGTCAGCCCACCGAGGATCGCCCAGTCCCCGACATGCACATGCCCGGCCAACGTCGCGCAATTGGCAAAAATGGTATGACTGCCAACAACGCAATCATGCGCGACGTGCACGTAGGCCATGAACCAGTTGTCATCGCCGATCCGCGTGACACCCGCATCTCCGGGCGAGCCGATGTTGAAGGTACAGAACTCGCGGATCGTGTTGCGGTCGCCAATCACAAGCTCGCAAGGTTCGCCTGCAAACTTCTTGTCCTGCGGAATGGCGCCCAGGGAATTGAACTGAAAAATACGGTTATCGCAGCCGATGCGGGTGTGCCCCTCAAGCACGCAATGCGGACCCACCGTCGTGCCGGCGCCAATCTTGACGTGCGGTCCGATCAGCGTGAACGGACCGACGCTGACCGAGCCGTCAAGCTCAGCCCCGGGATCCACAATGGCCGTCGCATGAATCACCGTCACGCGACCGCCCTACTTGATAGCCCGCACGGCGCAGGTCAACTCGGCTTCGACGGCGAGTTCGTCGTCCACCAGCGCGCGCGTAGTGAACTTGAAAATTCCTGCCTTCATCCGCACCAGTTCAGCCAGCAGGATGAGCTGGTCGCCAGGCCCAACCGGGCGCCTGAAACGCACCGCATCCATGCCCGCAAAGTAGTAGATCATCTGATCATCCGCCGACGCGTTCAGCGCATCGAAGGACAGCAGGGCCGAAGCCTGCGCCAGAGCTTCAAGCATCAGCACGCCCGGCATCACCGGGCGATTCGGAAAATGCCCTTCAAAGAAGGGTTCATTGATGGTGACATTCTTCAACGCCTTGATGCTCTTCCCTTTGTCGAGCTCCAGTACCCGATCAACCAGCAGGAACGGATAACGGTGCGGCAACTGCTTGAGAATTTTGTGAATGTCCATCTTGTCCATCTGATTCAAGGTTTCATGCTTTCAGCCTGCTTTCCAGCGCCCGTATTCGGTCACGCAGGCCATGCAACTGTTTGAGGGAAGCCGCATTTTTTTCCCATGCGGAATTTTCATCGATCGGAAAGATGCCGGTGTAATGCCCGGCCTTGTGGATGGATCGGGTCACCAGCGTCGCCGCCGAGATATTGACCCCGTCGGCCAGTTCCAGGTGTCCAAGCACCATCGCGCTGCCGCCAAGCGTGCAATTGGCGCCAATGGTGGCGCTGCCCGCCACGCCAACACAACCGGCCATGGCGGTGTTCCTGCCGACCCTCACGTTATGGCCAATCTGGATCAGGTTGTCGAGCTTGACGCCATCGCCAATCACCGTGTCCTGCAGGGCGCCACGGTCGATGCAGGTATTTGCGCCGATCTCAACGTCGTCGCCGATCCGCACGGCACCCAGTTGCTCGATCTTCTCCCAGGCCCCGGCATTCGGCGCAAAACCAAAACCATCGGCACCGATCACGACACCGGGATGCAGCAAGCAGCGCTCGCCAATGACACAGCCTTCTGCCACCGTGACACGCGACCTGAGCTCGGTATTGGCGCCGATCCGGGCCCCGCGCTCAATCACGCACAAGGCGCCAATTCTGGCGCTGGGATGGACAAAGGCATCGGCGTCAACCACCGCGCTGGGGTGCGTCCGCGGCTTTGCTGGTGCTTCAATGCTCCTCTTCCACAACTGCGTCAAGCGGGCGAAATACAGGTAGGGCTGGTCCACCGCAATGCAGGTCCCGCGCGCCAGCGCAGGTCCAAGCATTTGCGGGCTGACAATCACGCACGCCGCCTTCGACGTCGCGAGCTGTTTCTGGTAACGGATGCTGCTGAGGAAACTCAGGTCGTGCGGGGTCGCCGTTTCAAGCGTTGCCAGGCCCTGAATGACAAAGTCACGTTTTCCATGAAGCTCGCCACCGAGTGCGTCAACAATGGAACCGAGACTTAAGCCCACTCTTGAAACGCCCCGGGCGAGTTACTTGACGCCACCCGAATTCAATGCCTTGATGACCTTGTCGGTAATGTCATATTTCGGGTTGACGTAAACCGCTTCCTGAAGTATCAAATCATACTTTTCAGCCTCGGCAACCTGCTTCACCACCTTGTTGGCACGCTCAAGAACCTGCTGCAATTCCTCGTTTTTTCTCGAATTCAGGTCCTCCTGAAACTCGCGGCGCTTGCGCTGAAACTCTCGCTCCTGATCCACCAGCTGCTTCTGGCGACTGGTCCGTTGACCCTCGGCCAGCGTCGGTGCCTCACGCTCGAATTTGTCGGCCATTGACTTCAAAGTGCTTCCCAGGTCGACAATCTCCTTTTCCCGCCTGGCAAACTCCTGTTCAAGCTTGCCCTGTGCCGCCTTGGCGGTACCTGCTTCCTTGAAAATTCGGTCGGTGCTGACAAATCCGATGCGGAACTCTTGCGCCTGAACCGGAGCCATGACCAGCAAACTGCCCAACACAATGCCGAAGCCGCATTGACGCAAAAAATCGTTCATTAGAAATTTGTCCCAATCTGAAATTGCATATTTTGTATTTTATCGCCTTCGAACTTCCTGAGCGGTTTGGCATACGCAAGACGCAACGGTCCCATCGGGGAGAGCCAGCTGACACCAATCCCGACTGACGATCTCAGGTCGTTCGCATTCGCGTTGACGCCATCTTTCCCCTGGATGCCGCCTATGTCTGCAAAGACATAGGCCCGCAGAGTCCGGTCATTGCCTGATCCTGGAAACGGCGACAGTATTTCAAGGTTGAAATTTTCCTTGCTGGTACCGCCAAGCATGACGCCACTGGCATCCCTCGGCCCCAGACTGCCCTGCTCGAAACCTCGCACCGAGCCCAAGCCCCCGCCAAAAAACCTCTTGAAAACCGGGAACGTGTGCTCACCCGGCGCCACTCCAAACCCCAGGTCCGCATTGAAGGCGACGGTAAATTGCTTGGTCAGCGGGATGAATTGCTGATACTGGTAGGTGGCGCGCAGATAGCGCGCCTCCCCGGCTACAGACCATTCTGCGTAGGCCCGCTGATAACGACCGGAATTCGGTGACAAAGCGCTGTCCCGGCTGTCACGCGCCCAGCCTGCGGTCAACGGCACCGCTGTACTGGCGTATCCGTATTCATTGGCATAGGCCATGTAGGAATAGGGTAAGGCCGTACCCGGTTCAATGGTCGTCCTCTCCAGTCCGGCGCCGAAATACACCGTATCGATCTCGGTAAACGGCACGCCGAAGCGAAGACCGGTCCCCGCAGTCAGCAATTTGTAATAGCTTTGATCCTGGTACGGACTGTTTGATTTGTAATAGAGGTCAATCGTGCGGGAAATTCCATCGGAAGTGAAGTACGGATCGGTCGTATTGAAGACGACGACCCGGTTGATCTTGCTGGTATTGATCTGCACGCCCAGCGAATTGCCCGAACCAAATGCGTTGTCCTGCTTGATGCCAAATGAGAGTCCAAGGCCATCGGCGCTGGAATAGCCCGCCCCCAAGGAAAGGCTGCCTGTCGGCTTGTCCTCGACCTTGATCGTCAAGTCAACCTGGTCCGGTGAACCAGGCACTTCCTGGCTCTCGATGCCGACTTCCTTGAAGTAGCCCAGCCGATCAACACGGTCCCGTGACAGCTTGATCTTGTCGCCGTCATACCAGGACGCCTCAAATTGCCGAAACTCCCGGCGCACGACAATGTCGCGCGTGCGGCTGTTGCCGACAACATTGATTCTTCGCACATAGGCCCGGCGCGATGGATCGGCCTGCAGGACCAGGCCGACACTGTTGTTGGAGCGATCGATGTCGGGGCGCGCAATCACCCGTGCAAAGGCAAATCCAAAATTGCCAAAATAGTCTGTGAAGGCTTTGGTGGTTCTGGCGACCTCGTCGGCGTTATAGGCCTGCCCGGGTCGAATTGTGACCAGCGACTTGAACTCTTCATCCTTGCCAAGAAAATTTCCCTCGAGTTTGACCCCGCTCACAACAAAGCGTTCGCCTTCCGTCACGTTGATGGTGATCGCAATGTCGGTCTTGTTGGGCAAGATCGCAACCTGGGTGGAATCGACCTTGAATTCAAGATACCCGCGGGTCAGATAGTACGAACGCAGTGTTTCGATGTCGGCATTCAACTTGGCGCGCGAATACCGATCAGACTTGGTGTACCAACTCATCCAGCCGCCGGTATCAAGATCGAACAGTCCGCGAAGGGTCGACTCGCCAAAAACCTGGTTGCCGACGATGCGTATTTCACTGATCTTGGCCGGATCGCCTTCAATCACGGTAAAGGTCAGGTTGACACGATTGCGCTCGACCGGCGTCACCGTCGTCACCACCTCTGCCGCATAGAGGCTGCGGTTGATGTACTGCCGCTTGAGTTCCTGCTCGGCACGATCGAGTTGCGCCTTGTCGAAAGGCCGGCCATCGGCCAGTCCGACGTCGCGCAAGGCTTTCTTTAGAACGTCCTTGTCGAACTCCTTGGTTCCGGCGAAGTCGACTTCCGCGATCGTTGGACGCTCCTCCACGATGATCACCAGCACATCGCCGTTGACTTCAATTCGGACATCCTTGAAGACGCCGAGATCAAAGAGAGCCCGAATCGCCAACGAACTTTTTTCGTCGCTGTACGTATCCCCGACGCGAAGCGGCAATGACACAAAGACCGTTCCTGGCTCGACCCGCTGCAAACCTTCGATACGAATGTCGCGCACCGTGAAAGGGGTCGCGGCCCCGGCTGCGCCGGCAAGAAAGGCCAGACACGCCACACTCGATGCGGTGCGCAAATAGAAGCGATTGAATTGCATTTTTAATATTGAAAAATCAAACCGGCGCAGCACTGCAAGCGCCGGAAATTCAGCCAAAAAGACGGTTGATGTCGTTGAAGATGGCAATCGACATCATGACCAGCAGAACCGCAATGCCGCCCCGCTGCAAATATTCCATCCAAGCGTCGGAAATGGGCCTGCCCGTGATTCCCTCCCAAAGATAATACATCAGGTGGCCACCGTCGAGCACCGGCAGCGGAAGCAGATTCAAAACTCCGAGACTGACGCTGATCAGGGCAAGAAACAGCAGGTATTGCGTCATTCCCATGTTGGCGGATTTGCCGGCGTAATCGGCAATGGTCAACGGTCCGCTGAGGTTCTTCAGCGAAGCCTCTCCGACCAGCATCCTGCCCATCATGCGCAGAGTCAGCATCGACACGTCCCAGCAATGGACAAGTCCGCGCCACAAACCGTCCATCACGCCATATCTGACAACAACCAGTTCTGGAGCAGCGCCGACATAGGCGCCAATTTTTCCTACCCAAAGCCCTGCTTCCTGTTGCCGGTCAGGCTTGACGGTCAACTCGATCACGGTTCCGCCACGACTGATCGTCCAGACTGCGGCGGTCGATTCAGCGCCCGCGCCTGAAGCCCTGATAAGTTGGCGCAATTGCTGCCCGTCGACGACGACGACAGCGCCGATCTGAAGGACGACGTCACCGTCGCGCAAACCGGCACGCTGCGCTGCCGTGCCGGCCATGACGGAACCGATGACGGGCTGCGTCAGGGGGCCAACAATGCCTATCTTGTGAAACAGTTCGGCATCAACCTGGCTGGTATCGATCCCGCTCAGTTTGAGCATGACATCCCCGGATTGACCCCTCGCGGGGCTTGTCACAAGAAGACGGACATCCCTTCTCTCCAGAGCCCCCTGGGTCAGCAGCCAGCGAAGGTCCTCAAACGATTGAATGTCATGCGGCTCAGCGTCATCGAAACCGGCGCGCCCGACCCTTTCGCCACCACCGAGTCCGGCGAGTGCGGCGATCGATCCTTGCGCCGGGCTCGCGAGAATCGCTGCCGGATACTGGACGCCACTCCAATTCACAAGCGCATACAAGAATACAGCCAACAACAGGTTGGCACCCGGACCCGCCACCACAACGGCGATGCGGCAACGAAGGGGCTTCAGATTGAACGCCAGATGGCGCTCACCCTCGGCCACGGGAGCCTCGCGCTGATCGAGCATCTTGACGTAGCCGCCCAATGGGAATGCGCATACAACGAACTCGGTGGACGATCCCTTGGGCCGCCATGCGAACAGGGGTTTTCCAAAGCCGATCGCGAACCGCAGTACCTT
Source organism: Rhodoferax sp. (assembly GCA_049315845.1). Classification (GTDB taxonomy): domain Bacteria; phylum Pseudomonadota; class Gammaproteobacteria; order Burkholderiales; family Burkholderiaceae_C; genus Rhodoferax. Next base: position 1,823 of record JBMOJJ010000121.1, on the reverse strand, counting down.
CACTCTGCAGGCCACCGCCATGCGGTAATGACCATACTCGTGCACCGTGATCAGCAGTCCAAGGGTAAGCAGGAATGCAGCGAGTGTCAGCATGCGGGTATCAGGCTGCAATCCTCAAGTTGCCATGCGCTTGAGCAGTTGCCGGGCGGCATCGCGCGACAGCTGATCCAGCGCCAGCAGGTCTTCCAGGGACTGCGGCTTGCCAGGTGTGACGCAAGCGAGCGTTTCGATGTTCACGGCATGAATCTGATCAAACCGGATTTGCCCCTGCAGAAACCCGTCAACCGCCACTTCATTGGCGGCATTCAGCACGGCGGTAGCGCCGGGCGAAGACTTCAGAACCGACCAGGCCAGCTTCAGTCCAGGGAAGCGCTGCTCATGCCCGTTCGACTCCAGGGCCTCAAAAGTCAGGTCGGCCATAGTCCGAAAATCGAGCGCGGCGGCCCCCGAAATCATGCGGTCAGGCCAGGACAATCCATAGGCAATCGGAACTTTCATGTCGGGCGTGCCAAGCTGCGCCACAACCGAGTTGTCCCGGTACTGCACCATGGAATGGATCACACTTTGCGGGTGAATGACGACTTCGATCTGATCCGGGCTGACGCCAAAGAGAAACCTCGCCTCGATGACTTCAAGCGCCTTGTTCATCATGGTCGCGGAATCGACGGAAATCTTGCGGCCCATCACCCAGTTGGGATGGGAACAGGCCTCGTCCGGCGTGACATCCCTCAGGGTGTCGGCTTGACGTCGACGAAACGGTCCGCCGGAAGCTGTCAGGATAATCTTGTCGATCTGTTCCGGCCATGTCGCGACATCATCGGGCAGCGACTGAAATACCGCTGAATGCTCGCTGTCGATGGGCAACAACTTGGCACCGCCCCGCGCGACAGCCTGCATGAAATAGTCCCCGCCGACCACCAGGGCCTCCTTGTTCGCCAGCAGCAATCGCTTGCCGGCGCGCGCGGCTGCGAGGCAGGAGGCCAAGCCGGCAGCGCCCACGATAGCGGCCATCACGGTGTCGACCAGTTCATGCGACGCGATCATCGTGAACGCCTGCGTTCCCCAGAGCACCCGTGTCGGCAAGCCAAGCTCCCGACATTTCCGCTCCAGTTCGCGACCGTGCGGCTCACTGGCCATGACGGCAAAAACCGGACCAAATTGAACACACTGCCGCAGCATCAATTCAATCTGCGTGGCAGCACTCAAGGCAAACACTTCAAATCTCAGCGGATGGCGCGCGATCACCTCCAGGGTGTTGACGCCGATGGATCCTGTTGATCCCAGAATGGCGACGCGCTGCTTGGGTGCTTTGGCAGGATCTGTCACAGAAATCATCCAACCGAATAAAGCATCATTGCCAGAGGCAGAACCGGCAGCAACGCATCTACCCGGTCCAGCACACCGCCATGGCCGGGCAGCAGGCCACTGCTGTCCTTGACGCCAGCGCTGCGCTTGACCAGGGACTCGAACAGATCACCGACCACGCTCATCGCGCCCAGAAAGAAGATGCCGACAAGCAACAACGCTCCACTTTTCATTCCAAGCTGGGTAAACAGGCTGGGCACGGCTGCAGCCAAGCTCTGGTCAGCCCATTGCCAGAAAAAGGCCAGAAGACAAACACCGGCGATGCCACCCCATACGCCCTCCCAAGTCTTGCCCGGACTGATACTTGGTGCCAGTTTGCTGTGGCTGAAACGCCCGCCAAAGGCTCGACCGGCAAAATAGGCAGAGATGTCCGCGACCCACACCAGCACCAGAACCGAGAGCAAAAAATTGATTCCAACCGCGCGCGCCTGAGCAACCGCCAGCCAAGCCAAGCAAAG
>JBMOJJ010000120.1:0-10693 GCA_049315845.1 Rhodoferax sp. | reverse complement strand
CGGCCCGGCGGAAAATTGCTCCCCCACGCTTGCCACTGCGTGTGCTGCGCTGCCCGGCGCGGCGGCGTCTGGTTTTGCACTGGTCATGTTCATGTCTGTCTCTCCTCGTGCGCAAGCTGTTTTGCGTCCCCTGCCAGGGCGACCACCTTGGCCGGCACCTCGGCGATCGAGCCGGCACCCATGCACAGCAGCACGTCGTCGGCGCGGGCGCTGGCCAGAATGGCCTGCGGCATCTGCGCGATGTCATCGACAAAGACCGGCTCGGTTCGCGCGGCCGCGCGCAGCGCGCTGGCCAGGCTGCGACCGTCGGCACCCGCGAGCGGGGCCTCGCCGGCGCCGTAAACCTCGGCCAGCAGCACTGCGTCGGCCTGCGCCATGACCTTGACAAAATCATGGAAACAGTCGCGGGTGCGGGTGTAGCGGTGCGGCTGGAAGGCCAGCAACAGGCGCCGACCCGGAAACGCGCCGCGCGCGGCGCTCAGGGTCGCCGCCATCTCGACCGGATGATGTCCGTAGTCGTCGATCAGCGTGAAGGCGCCGCCGTCGCGCGCGCTCACCTGGTCGTAGCGCTGAAAACGCCGGCCCACCCCCTCGAAACCTGCCAGCGCGCGCAACAGCGCCGGGTCGGGCAGATCGATCACCAGCGCCAGCGCGATCACCGCCAGCGCGTTGAGCACGTTGTGCTGGCCCGGCAGGTTCAATACCACCTGAAGATCGGGCCGCTGCGTGGCGCCGCGCCGCTGCACCGTGAAATGCATTTGTCCATCCACCGCCCGCAGCGCGAACGCCCTGACCTGCGCCTGCTCGCTCAGGCCGTAGGTGAGCGTCCTGCGCTCGACCCGGGGCAGGATTTCGCGCACCGCCGGGTCATCGACACACAGGATCGCGCTGCCGTAAAAAGGCAGACGGTGCAGGAAATCGACGAAACACTGCTTCAGGCGCTGCACGTCGTGGCCGTAGGTCTCCATGTGGTCGGCATCGATATTGGTGACCAGCGCCAGCACCGGCAGCAGGTTCAGGAACGACGCATCCGACTCGTCCGCCTCGACCACGATGTACTCGCCCTGCCCGAGGCGTGCGTTGACGCCGGCGCTGTTGAGCCGCCCGCCAATGACGAAAGTCGGATCCAGTCCGGCCTCGATCAGCGCGCTGGTCGCCAGGCCGGTGGTGGTGGTCTTGCCGTGGGTTCCGGCAATCGCAATGCCTTGCTTGTGCCGCATCAACTCGGCCAGCATCAGCGCGCGCGGCACCACCACAATCTGCTGCTCGCGCGCCGCAATCAGTTCCGGGTTGTCCGCCCGCACCGCGCTCGATCTCACCACCGCATCAGCGCCCATGACGTTGCATGCGGCGTGGCCGATGCAGACCCGGATCCCCAGACCGGACAAGCGTCGCAAGGTGGCACTGTCGCTCTGGTCGGAGCCACTGATGGTGTAGCCCAGATTGAACAGCACTTCGGCGATGCCCGACATTCCGGCGCCACCGATGCCGACGAAGTGAATGTGCTGGATCACGTGCTTCATGGCAGCTGTCCCCACTCATGCCCCCCCGCCCCTCTCTCGCCCCGCCGGGCGAAAGAGGGGAGCCCCATGTGGCCGCGTGCAAAAGATGCAGTGTGCCCGTCCAAGGTTTTGATCGTTGCAATCTGGATCCAACGCGCCTTCGCGCGTGTACTTCCTTTGTTCGAAGACGCGGCCACATGGGGCTCCCCTTTTCGCCCCGGCGGGGGTGAAAAGGGGCGGGGGGGATAAGGGGGGGAATACAGGCTCCCGCAGGACAAGTCCGCAGTGAAGACGAGACAGGAAGCGTCAATGTTCTTCATCGAATCAACTCCTCACAGGCAGCGACGATCTGGCTGCTGGCTTCAAGCTTTTCAAGTTTCCGGGCTTGCTCAGCGCATTTCAGCAACGCATCACGCTCGACCTTTTGCAGCCAGTCGGCGAGCCACCGGGGACTTAGCTGCGACTGGTCCACCAGCCAGCCGCCGCCCTGATCGACCAGGAAGCGGGCATTGCGGGTCTGGTGATCGTCGACGGCGAAAGGAAACGGCACGAACAGGGCCGCTGCGCCGACCGCCGCAATCTCTGTCACGGTGCTGGCGCCGGCGCGGCAAAGCACCAGATCGGCGTCGGAAAAAGCCTGCGCGGTGTCGTCGATGAAGGCCGTCAATTGGGCCTGCACACCGGCATTCAAATAGTTGGCGCGCAGCGCATCGAGCTGGGTGGCGCCGCTTTGATGCAGCACCTGCGGACGCGCCTGCGCCGGCATCAGCGCCAGCGCCTGTGGCACCACATCGTTCAGCGCGCGCGCGCCCAGACTGCCGCCAAGCACCAGCAGCCGCAAAGGTCCGCTGCGGTTGGCAAAGCGTGTGCGCGGGTCGGCAACACCGATGAAATTGGCGCGCAGCGGATTGCCGATCCAGCGTGCTTTCGGGATCACGCCCGGAAAGGCGGTGAAGACCCGCCTGGTCACGCGGGAAAGCAGCTTGTTGGCCATTCCGGCCACCGAATTCTGTTCGTGCAGCAGCAGCGGCCAGCCGAGCAACACAGCCATCAGACCGGCCGGAAAGGTGATGTAGCCGCCCAGGCCCAGCACCACGTCGGGCCGGACACGGCGCAGCACCGCGGTGCTTTGCCAGCAGGCGCGAAGCAGTCGCCAGGGCAGCGCGAGCAGGGTGAGCCAGCCCTTGCCGCGCACTCCGCCGAAATCGATCGCCTCGAACGCAAAGCCCTGCGGCGGCACCAGTCGGCTCTCCATGCTCGGCTGTGCCGCGGTTCCCGCGCCGCCGAGCCAGTGCACGCGCCAACCGCGCTCGCGCAGCGCCTGCGCCACCGCCAGCCCTGGAAAAATATGTCCCCCAGTGCCCCCCGCCATGACGAGAGCAACCCCCACGCTTGTCGCTTGCCGTGTCGCGCTCATACGCGGCCTCCGCGCATCATCAGGCGGTTCTCGAAATCAATCCGCAGCACGACGGCGACGGCGACCAGGTTGACCAGAATGGCCGAGCCGCCGTAACTCATCAGCGGCAGGGTCAGGCCCTTGGTCGGCAGCGCGCCCAGGTTCACGCCCATGTTGATGAAGGCCTGAAAACCCATCCAGATGCCCACACCCTGCGCCACCAGACCGGCAAAGACCTGGTCCAGCGCAATCGCCTGGCGCCCGATGTGCATCATGCGCCGCGTCAGCCACAGAAACAGGCCGATCACGCAGACCACCCCGACCAGACCGAACTCTTCTCCGATCACGGCCAGCAGGAAGTCGGTGTGGGCTTCGGGCAGCCAGTGCAGTTTCTCGACGCTGCCGCCGAGTCCGACGCCGAATATCTCGCCCCGGCCGATCGCAATCAGCGAGTGCGTCAGCTGATAGCCTTTGGCCAGCGCGTTCTTCTCGCTCCAGGGATCAAGGTAGGCAAAGATGCGTTCGCGCCGCCACTCGCTCATCGCGATCATCAGTCCGAAGGCGACCAGCAGCACAGTGGCAATCAGGACGAACATGCGCGCATTGACGCCGCCCAGGAACAGGATGCCCATCGCGATCACGGCGATCACCATGAAGGCGCCCATGTCGGGCTCTGCCAGCAGCAGCATTCCGACCACCGCCACCGCCAGACCCATCGGCGCCACGGCGCGGAAAAAATGCTCCTTGACATCCATCTTGCGCACCATGTAGTCGGCGGCGTACAGCAGCACCGCGAACTTGGCCAGCTCGGACGGTTGAAATCCGAACGGGCCGATGGAAATCCAGCGCCGCGCGCCATAAACCACCTTGCCGACAAACGGAATCAGGACCGCGACCAGAAGGAGCAGCGACAGCATGAACAGCCATGGCGCCGCCTTTTCCCAGCTCGCGACCGGCACCTGAAAGGCCAGCAGGGCGGCGACAAAGGACATCGCAAGCCACAGCACATGGCGGCTCAGGAAATAGGTGTGTGTGTACTTGGCGAAGCGCGGGTTCTCGGGCATCGCAATCGAGGCCGAGTAGACCATCACCAGGCCCCAGGCCAGCAAAGCCAGCGTGACCCAGAGCAGCGGCTGGTCGAGGCTGATAACCCGCGTTGGCGCGTTTCCGGTGGCATTCAGGCGCGCGCTCACGAGACCCCCTCGAGCACGCCGCCGGCGGCGCTGGCCAGTTCCCGGACCGCCGCCGCAAACACCCTTGCCCGGTGCTCATAGTTGTCAAACATGTCGAAGCTTGCGCAGGCCGGTGACAGCACCACCGCATCTCCGGGCTGCGCCAGGGCGCTGGCCTGCGCCACGGCCTGCGCCATCGAACCGGCGTCGCTGAGCGTCACCCCGGTCGGCTCCAGCAGCTCGCGCAGTTGCGGCGCCGCGCGGCCGATCAGCACCGCCGCGCGCGCATGGCGCGACAGCGCCGCTGCCAGCGGCGAAAAGTCCTGCCCCTTGCCTTCGCCGCCCAGGATCGCGACGACACGGCGCTGCGGGCCCAGACCGGACAGCGCGGCCACGGTCGCGCCAACGTTGGTGCCTTTGCTGTCGTCAAAATATTCGACCTCGTTCACGATCGCCACCGACTCCAGGCGGTGCGGCTCGCCCCGGTATTCACGCAGTCCGAACAGCAGCGGCCCGAGCGCGCAGCCGGCCGCCTGGCTGAGCGCCAGCGCCGCCAGCGCATTGACGGCGTTGTGGCGCCCGCGAATGCGCAGCGCATCGGCCGGCATCAGGCGCTGGATATGCAGTTCCGGCTCCGGTCCATGACGCTTCCTGGCCGTCTCATCGGCCTCCAGCGCGCGCACCAGCCATACCATGCCATTGACTTCTTCCATGCCGAAGTCGCCGGGACGGTTCGGACGATCGCCACCGAACGTGACATGCGCCCGGTAGCGCGGCCGCTGCAGCTTCACCCTGACCGGTTCCGGCAGCAAGGCCATCACCGATGGATCTTCACGATTGAGCACCAGCATGGCCTGCTGGCCCATGATGTTGGCCTTGGCCCGGCTGTAGTGTTCGATCGAGCCGTGCCAGTCAAGGTGATCCTGCGTGATGTTGAGCAGCGCCGCGGCGCTCGGTTCAAAGCCTGCAGCTCCGTCCAGTTGGAAGCTGGACAACTCGAGCACCCAGACCTCGGGCAGCGCATCGGCGTCCAGCAGCGCGGTCAGCGTGTCGAGCAGGGTCGGGCCGACGTTGCCGGCCATCGCCACCGTCTTTCCGGCGCGCCGGACCAGCTGCGTGGTGAGCGAAGTGACGGTGGTCTTGCCGTTGGTGCCTGTGACGGCCAGCACGCAGGGCCGGTAGCCGCGCGATGCCTGGAGTTCGCTCAGGGCCTGAGAGAACAGGCTCAGCTCGCCCGACAGCGCGATGCCCGCTGCCAGCGCGGCTTGCGCCAGCGCGGCGAGGTCCAGCGGCGACAGGCCCGGACTCCTGAAAACGGCGCAAGGCTGCGACTGCAGCAGCAGGCTTGGCTCCAGCGGGCCGGCGACAAAGCGCACCGCCGGCAACTCCTGCCTCAGTGCGGCCCGCTGCGGCGGCTCGGCGCGGGTGTCGGCGACCGTCACGCGCGCGCCTGCACGCGCGCACCAGCGCGCCATCGCCAGGCCGGACGCACCCAGGCCAAGGATCAGGACGTTCTGGTCGCGCAGGTTTTCCAAGTCTTATCTCAATTTCAATGTTGACAGACCGACCAGGCACAACAGGATGGTGATGATCCAGAAGCGGACCACCACCTGCGTTTCCTGCCAGCCGCTCTTCTCGAAATGATGGTGCAGCGGCGCCATCTTCAGGATGCGCCGGCCGGAGCCGTATTTCTTCTTGGTGAACTTGAACCAGCCGACCTGCAGCATCACCGACAGCGCTTCCGCGACAAAGATGCCGCCCATGATGGCCAGCACGATTTCCTGGCGCACGATCACCGCGACCGTGCCCAGCGCGGCCCCCAGCGCCAGCGCGCCGACGTCGCCCATGAAGACCTGGGCCGGGTGCGTGTTGAACCACAGGAACGCGAGCCCGGCGCCGGCCATCGCCGAAGTGAAGATCAGCAACTCGCCGGAGCCCGGGATGTGCGGGAAGAACAGGTATTTCGAGTACACCGCGCTGCCGGTCACATAGGCAAACACGCCCAGGCTGGCCCCGACCATCACCACCGGCATGATGGCCAGGCCATCGAGCCCGTCGGTCAGATTGACCGCGTTGCTGGAGCCGACGATGACCAGGTAGGTCAGAATGACAAAGCCAAGCACGCCCAGCGGGTAGCTGATTTCCTTGAAGAACGGCAGCAGCAGGCCGGCCTTGGGCGGCAGGTTCAGATCAAACCCCGACTGCACCCATTTGAAGAACAGCTCTAGCACGCGCCAATTGGAGTTCTCCGAGATGCTGAATACCAGGTACAGCGCTGCCAGCAGGCCGATCAGCGACTGCCAGAAATACTTTTCGCCCGACGCCATCCCCTCCGGGTTCTTGTCCACCACCTTGCGCCAGTCGTCGGTCCAGCCAATCGCGCCAAAGCCCAGCATCACCAGCAGGACGATCCAGACGAAGCGGTTGCCGAGGTCGGCCCACAACAGCGTCGAGCCTGCAATGCACAGCAGGATCAGCACGCCGCCCATGGTCGGTGTACCGCTCTTGACCATGTGCGACGCCATGCCATAGCCGCGAATCGGCTGCCCGATCTTCAGCTCCGCGAGCCGGCGGATCACAAACGGTCCTGCGAGCAGGCCGATCAGCAGCGCGGTCAGCGCGGCCATGACGGCGCGAAACGTCAGGTACTGGACAACCCGGAAATGTCCGAATTCAGGCGACTGCGACTGCAGCCATTGAGCCAGGCTCAAAAGCATATCGATCTCCCGAACCTGTTATTGGGCCGCATGTTGTTCTCCCTTGTGCTGGTTCGCGGCCGCCGCGATGGCCGCAACCAGGCGCTCCATCTTCATGAACCGCGAACCCTTGACCAGCACGCTGCCAAAGCCGGCAAGCTCGGCCAGCACCGCCTGGCGCAGCGCCTCGAAATCGCCAAAATGGCGACCGCCACCGAAGCCTTCGGCGGCCGAAACCGAAAGATCGCCCAGCGTGAACAGGGCTTCAAGGCCGAGACTGCGCGCAAACCTGCCGACCTCGGCATGAAGCTGCGGCCCCTGCCCGCCGACTTCACCCATGTCCCCCAGCACCAGCAATCTCGGGCCCGGCAGCGCTGCGAGCACCTCGATCGCGGCGCGAACAGAATCCGGATTGGCGTTGTAGCTGTCGTCGATCAGCGTCAGGCAGTGCGACCCCAGCCTGACAAGCTGCGAGCGCGAACGTCCGTTGACCGGCTTGAACGCCGCCAGTCCCAGGCCAATGGCCTGCAGCGGCACGCCGGCCGCGAGCGCGCAGCTGATCGCCGCCAGCGAGTTCTTCACATTGTGCAGACCGGCAATCGGCAGCTGATAGTGCAGTTCGCCCGCCGGTGTCGCCGCGGTCACTTGCCAGCACTGGCCCGACCAGACGGCGGAGTTGCACACGACGTCGGCCACCCGCGGGTCCGCGCCAGACAGGCAGAACCGAAGCACCTTGCGTGTGCCGGCGCTGGCGATCCACAAGTCGCTGAACGCCTCGTCGGACGCCAACACGGCCACGCCGCCTTGCGGCAGCGCGTCGATGACGCAGCCGTTTTCGCGCGCGACCGCCTCGACGCTGAGCATGAACTCAAGATGCTCGCGTTGCGCGTTGTTGACCAACGCGATGGTGGGCTGGGCGATCGCCGCCAGCGCCGAGATTTCGCCCGGGTGGTTCATTCCCAGTTCGATCACCGCCATTTGGTGCCGGCTGCGCAGGCGCAGGACGGTCAGGGGAACGCCGATGTCGTTGTTGAGATTGCCCTGGGTGGCCAGAAACGCGTCGGGCTTGGAGGCGGCAAAAATGGCGGCGATCATCTGCGTCACCGTGGTCTTGCCGTTGCTGCCGGTGACCGCGATGAGCGGCAGGTCGAACTGCGAGCGCCAATGGCGCGCCAGCTCGGCCAGCGCCTTTTTGCTGTCCGGCACCAGCAGTCCCGGCAGGCCTGCGGCGCGCATGCGGCTCTCGGCGTCGCCCTGGCAGATGGCGGCCACCGCGCCCCGGGCCCTGGCATCGGCCAGAAAATCATTGGCGTCGAAGCGCTCGCCCTGCAGCGCGACAAACAGGTCGCCCGGCGCCACGCTGCGACTGTCGGTGTGCACGCGCGAAAACCTGAGCTCGCCGGCCGCCGCCTCGTGCGGCACCAGATCGGCCTTGCCCAGCCATTGCCGGGCTTGCTGCAGGCTCAGCATTTCATCCATGGGCGAGCTCCGGCGAAGCGGCCACCGCGGCCCGGGCGTTCAGCGCGCTGCGGGCATGGTGGAGGTCGGAGAATGGCAGGCGCTGGCCAGCAACCTCCTGGTAGTCTTCATGTCCTTTGCCGGCGATCAGCAGCACATCCTGGGGCGCCGCCTGCGCCAGCGTGCGCGCAATCGCCAGCGCGCGATCCGGCTCGACCGTGACCACCGCGTGCCCGGTCAGGCCGAGCAGGATCTGGCTGATGATGGCCTCGGCCTTTTCGTTGCGCGGGTTGTCGCTGGTCACAACCAGCTGGTCGGCGTAGCGCGCGGCCATCGCGCCCATCAGCGGACGCTTGCCGGCGTCGCGGTCGCCGCCACAGCCGAAGACGCACCAGAGTTGGCCGCCGCGCTGGCGGCTGACCGGCTGCAGCGCCAGAAGTGCCTGCGCCAGCGCATCGGGCGTGTGCGCATAGTCGACCGCGACCAGCGGCTGACCGGGCCCGCCCAGGCACTCCATGCGTCCCGGCACCGGGGTCAGATCAGCGCATGAATCGACAACGGCCGCCAGCGGCACGCCGAGCGAGCGCATTGCGGCCATCACCCCGAGCAGGTTGGAGACGTTGTACAAGCCGATCAGTCGGGTCTGCAGCAGGTGGCCCTGCTCACTGGCCTCGCCCGCTGCAAGGCCGCACTCCCGAACCGTGAAGCGCAAACCCTGCGCCTCGAATCGGATGTCGCCTGCGGTCAGTCTTGCCGCACCGGCGCAGGACACGGTCCACAGGTCGAGCCCCTTGCCGGCCAGCGTGGCGGCCAGCACGGCGCCTTTCGGATCGTCGATATTCACCACCGCGCAGCGCAGGCCGGGCCACTGGAACAACTGCGCCTTGGCCTGCCAATAGGCGTCCATGCTGGCGTGGTAGTCGAGATGGTCCTGGGTGAAGTTGGTGAAGATCGCAGTGCGGATCCGGCAGCCTTGCAGGCGATGCTCGGCCAGACCGATCGAGGACGCCTCGATCGCGCAGGCCTGGACGCCCGCGTCGGCAAAGCGTCGCAAACTCTGCTGCAGTTGCACCGGGTCGGGCGTGGTCAGACCGGTGGCGGCGAGTTCACCATGGCGGCCGATGCCCAGCGTACCGACCATCGCGCACGGAATCGGCGCGGCGAGCTTCAGATTGGACAGCGCCTGGGCCAGCCACCAGACGGTCGATGTCTTGCCGTTGGTGCCGGTCACCGCCAGCAGATCGAGCTGCTGCGACGGCTGGCCGAAATAGGCCGCGGCGATCGGTCCGCACGCAGCCTTGAGCTGCCTGTAGGCAGCCACACCTGGGTCGCTGAACGCGTACTGCTCGACGCCCTGCGCTTCGACCAGGCAGGCGCTGGCGCCGCCATCCAGCGCGGCCGCCACATGGCCTCGCGCATCGCTGGCAGCGCCCGGCCAGGCGATGAAGCCATCGCCCACACGCAGCTTGCGGCTGTCGCTTTGAATCGTCCCGCTGACGCGGCTTCGCAGCCAGTCGGCAGCGTCCAGGGGTGCGTGGAATTCGTGCACTAGAAGCTCTCTTCTTCCGCCTGCGCGACGATCTGCGGCTTGACCGCCATGTCGGGCGCCACACCCATCATGCGCAGCGTCTGCTGCACCACTTCGCTGAACACCGGAGCGGCCACGGCGCCGCCGTAGTACTGCCCGGCGCCCGGCTCGTCAATCATCACCGCCACGATCACGCGCGGCTTCTCGACCGGCGCGAGGCCGACAAACCAGCCCCGGTACTTGCGATTGCCGGCGCTGCCGTAGCCCTTGCCGATCTGCTTGTAGGCGGTGCCCGACTTGCCGCCGACCGAGTAGCCGATGGTCTGCGCCTTCTGTCCGGTGCCGCCCGGGCCGGCCGCCATCTGCAGCATCTTGCGGACCTGTCCGGCGGTGCGCACGGACAACACTGGCACGCCGACCGCCGGCTCGCCGCTTTTCAGCATCGTGACCGGAATGATTAGCCCGTCGTTTGAAAACACGGTGTAGGACCGGGCCATTTGAAACAGCGAGGCCGACAGTCCGTAGCCATACGACATGGTGGCCTGTTCGATCGGCCGCCAGGTCTTGTACGGACGCAGCTTGCCGGAGACCGCGCCGGGAAAACTGATCTGCGGCTTCTGGCCAAAACCGGCGCTCGAAAAGATCTCCCACATTTCGCGCGGCTGCATCTGCATCGCGATCTTGGCGGTGCCGATATTGCTTGATTTCTGGATCACCCCCTCGACCGTCAGGACGCCGTTGGGATGCGAGTCCGAGATCGTGGAGCCGGTGATGGTCAGCTTGCCGGCGCCGGTGTCGATCAGGGTCTGCGGCGAAACACGGCCGCTCTCGAGGCCCAGACCGATGGTGAAAGGTTTCATCACCGAACCCGGCTCGAAGGTGTCGGTCAGCGCGCGGTTGCGCAACTGCGCGCCGCTCAGGTTCTGCCGCTTGCCCGGCAC
>JBMOJJ010000119.1:0-10723 GCA_049315845.1 Rhodoferax sp. | reverse complement strand
ACCTACGGATTAACAGTCCGGCGCTCTACCAACTGAGCTATCGAGGAACAAGCCTCAAATTATAACGGCATTTTTCTTCATTCCTTGGCAGCGCGCTTCACTATTCATGCCGCAAGTCTCGCGTAAATCCGCAGACATTCGAAGACGCCCAAAGCACGGCCCATATCCTCTTTGAAGCAATGATTTCTAAGATTGCTCAGTCGAACTCGGGCGACTCTACGCCCAGTACTTTGTGCAACTTCGGGCTGGTCGTGGTGTACTGCAGGAAGACCTTTTTTTCCGGAAAGATGATGGGCATCGCGCCAAAAGCAGCCAGCGCGCATTCGTGGAATCCGCTCAAGATCAGCTTCTTCTTGCCGGGATAGATGTTGATGTCGCCGACGGCAAAAATGCCGGGCTCGTTGGTGGAAAACTTTTCCGTGTCGACCTTGAGTTGCTTGCGCTCAATGTCAAGTCCCCAGTCGGCAATCGGCCCGAGCTTTGGGGACAAGCCGAAAAACACCAGCAGCGCGTCCAGCGGCACGACGCGGGTCACTCCATCGGCGCCCGTGACTTTGACGCTGGTCAGTACGCCGTCCCGCTCCTCATAGCCGGCGATCTGGCCCACCATGAACTGCATCTGCATCGCGTCGCAGAGTTCCCTTATTTTTGCCACAGTGGCCGGCGCGGCCTTGAAGTCGTCGCGGCGGTGCACCAGGATGACGCTTTCCGCCTTGTGCGGGCTTTCCCTGACAAACTCCAGCGTCCAGTCCAGGGCCGAATCGCCGCCACCGACGATGACCAGGTTCTTTCCGGCGAAATCAGCGGGGTTGCGCACACGGTAAAAAACTTGCGAGTCTTCAAAAGTCTCCAGACCGTCGATCTTCAGCGTGCGGGGCTGAAATGCGCCCACGCCGGCCGCGATAAAGATGGTTTTGGTCAGAAAGCGGGTGCCCTTTGAGGTTTCAACGAAGAAACGCCCATCGGTCTGCCTTTCCACCACCGTGATTTCCTGCCCAAAGTGAAAGGTGGCGCCAAAGGGCTTGATTTGTTCAAGCAGGTTGTCGGTCAGTTCCCTTCCGGTGCATACCGGCACCGCCGGAATGTCGTAGATCGGCTTGTCCGGATAGAGCTCGATGCACTGACCGCCAGGGTAGGCCAAAGAATCGACGACATGGGCCTTGACATCGAGCAGGCCAAGCTCAAAAACTTGAAACAATCCTACAGGGCCGGCACCGACGATGACGGCGTCAGTTTCATGGGGGTCTTGATGGTTGCGCACAAGCTGTTCAGCGGATCAGCATCGAAAGCTTGCCGGTCTTGTCTTTCCATTCATCAGCGTCGGGCAGGGGTGCCTTGCGCTTGCTGATGCCTTTCCAACTCGGCAACTTGGCCAATTCGGCGTTGAGCTTGGTCATGTGCCGCTGATCGGCCGGTACGTCTTCTTCGGCGTAGATGGCGTTGACAGGGCACTCGGGAATGCACACTGCGCAGTCGATGCATTCATCGGGATCGATGGTCAGGAAATTCGGGCCTTCGCGAAAGCAGTCAACGGGGCAAACGTCGACGCAGTCGGTGTACTTGCATTTGATGCAGGCTTCAGTGACGGTATGTGTCATTTTGGAGATTTAGCTGCGGAGGGGTGAAAGCGGTGGATTTTAATTGATCAGTACGGCGCCCGCTGTCTTGTGCGACGCGGTGTCGATCAACACCAGCGAACCAAGCGTGCGGGAACGGTCATAAGGCAGCGTGGCGATGCTCTCCTGCAGCGTGATTTCAACGCGACCGATGGCGTTCACACAGAGCTGGGCAGCATCGGTTTCAGCCAGTGTGTGGATATCGAGCGCGTGAACGATTCGCCTGACTCTGGCCTTCACCCAGCGGTGTCCATGCAAGGCCCAATATACCCGCCCTGCGACCAGGGGTTCTTCGTCCAGCCAGGCCACCGTGGCCTGGATTTCGCGATCCGACCGGAACGAATCGGGCCGGCTGTCAAGCAGCCAGTCGCCGCGGGATACATCGAGTTCGCGGTCCAGCACAAGGCCCGCACTGTGGCCGGCCCGAACGGCGCCAGGTTGGCGCGTATGGCGAAGCACCTGTGTCACGGTTGCGGTCTGGCCGCTGGGCAGAATCGAGACCGTCTGCCCGGGCCGCGCGTCGCCCGAGGCCACCCGGCCCCAGAATATCCTGCGTCCCTGCGAAATATCACTGGAGGATGAAAACTTCTCGACCCACTGCACCGGAAAGGCGAACGGCAACCGGGTTTCAACGGGGGTGACGGGCATCCGTTCCAGAATTTCCAGCAGACTCTGGCCGTTGTAGTCGCACCATCCATTGGCGGTCACAACCACGTTGTGGCCTTTGAGCGCCGAGATTGGCACGATGGCAGTGGCGCGGATGCCGGCCGCCTGCGCAAATTCCCTCAGAGCGCGGCCGATGTTGGCAAACGCGATTGCCGCCAGCCCTGCTGTTTCAGGTCTTTGCTCGTCTTCCAATGCGTCGAGCTTGTTGACCGCAAACACGATCGAAGAAACCCGCAGCAGATTGACCAGCAGCGCGTGGCGCCGCGTCTGCGGCAGCAACTCCAGCGTTTCGCTCTGCCACCGCAGCTTGGTCGCGTCGACCAGCAGAACGGCGGCGTCGGCGCTTGAAGCGGCGGTCACCATGTTGCGGGTGTACTGCTCGTGGCCGGGCGTGTCGCCGATGATGAATTTGCGCCGCGCCGTGCTGAAGTAGCGGTAGGCCACATCGATCGTGATCCCCTGTTCGCGTTCGGCCGAAAGGCCGTCGGTGAACAGGGCCAGATCGACCTCGCCGCTTTTGGAAACATTGGCGAGCTGGTCCTGCAGCACCGATCTGCTGTCGAGCAGCAGCCGACCGATCAGTGTGCTTTTGCCGTCGTCCACCGAGCCGCAAGTGATGAAACGCAATGCTGATTGCGTGTCGTGTTCAGCGTCAAACATCAGAAATACCCATCCTTCTTGCGCTTCTCCATCGACGCCTCCGAGGTCCTGTCATCCATCCGGGTGGCGCCCCTTTCGCTCAGCGAAGCGGCCAATGTTTCGGTCACGATATCGGCGGCAGTCATGGCCAGGCTGTCTACCGGGCAGGTGCAGGTGATGTCACCCACAGTGCGAAAACGCACGCTGCGCGATTCGACCGCTTCGCCCGGGCGTGCCGGGGTCAGCCCGGTGACGCTGACCAGCAGCCCCTTGCGCCGCACCACATCGCGCCGGTGCGTGTAGTAGAGCGATGGCAGAGGGATCTGTTCGCGTTCGATGTACTGCCAGACGTCGAGTTCGGTCCAGTTGGAGATCGGGAACACGCGAAAATGCTCACCGCCGTGCAACCGGGTATTGAACAGCGCCCACAACTCGGGCCGTTGGGCCTTGGGCTGCCACTGGCCGAAACTGTCGCGGTGTGAAAAGATGCGCTCCTTGGCGCGCGCCTTTTCTTCGTCGCGACGGGCGCCGCCGATCAGAGCGTCGAAGCGAAATTCGTCGATCGCCTCCAGCAGCGTGACCGACTGATGTGCGTTGCGCGATTCGCCAGCGTGGGCCAGCCGCACCGTCCCTCTGGCGATCGAATCCTCCACGCTGCGCACAATCAGCCTGGCCTGCAACTCGCTGGCCCGTGAGTCGCGAAAATCGGTCACTTCGGCGAAGTTGTGGCCGGTATCGATCATCAGCAGCGGATAGGGTATGCGGCCGACGCCAAACGCTTTTTCGGCGCATTTGAGCATCACCAGCGAATCCTTGCCGCCCGAAAAGAGCAGCGCCGGTCGCTCAAAGGCAGCGGCCACTTCGCGCAGGATGAAGATGGTTTCCTCTTCCAGCGCGTCCAGGTGCGCATTGCTCGGACGATCCACGCGGCGCGAGTGGCTGTTGGCGTGCGCCGGGTCCGTGTTGATGCGGGCGTTCACAGGCTTTCTCCTTCTGATCTAATTTCGAAGCCGGGCGACGCTGCAACGTGCAGGCCGCACTCTTTGGCGGTCTCGTCCTCCCACCACCAGCGGCCGGAGCGGAAATCCTCGCCCTGACTGATGGCACGGGTGCAGGGTGCGCAACCGATACTGGGATAGAACTGGTCGTGCAGCGGGTTGTAGGGGACCTGCCGGGTCGCAATGAAATGCCATACGTCGCCCCAGGTCCAATAGGCCAGCGGATTGATCTTGACGCGTGCGCCATCGTCTGTGTCGATCAGCTGCACCTGCGCGCGCGCGCCCGACTGCTCTCGCCGCAGGCCCGTGATCCAGGCCGCCTTGCCGTCCAGCGCGCGCGCAAGTGGCTCCATCTTGCGAAACCGGCAGCAGGCCTTGCGCTGCGCGACGCTGTTGAAGATGGCGTCTATGCCGTTGTGCGCCACGAACTGCTGCAACGCCTGCAGGTCGGGCCCGAACACCTTCACCGGAGCGCGGGATTGCTGCCGCGTGCGATCCAGCAGCTGAATCGTCTGGGGGTGCAGGGCGCCCGTGTCGAGAACAAAGATCGGGATCTCGAGCGACAGCGCATTGATCAGATGGCTGATCACCACATCCTCCGCGCCCAGGCTGGAAGCATGGGTCACCAAGGGCGCGTCAGTCGCGGCGGCGGGCGCATAGTCCATGGCGGTCTGCTGCAGCAGGCTGCGGGTTTGTGACAGCTTGGCGTCAAAGTCGGCTGACGCCCGGGCATTCCGTTCCGTCGCGCTCATGCAGTGACCTCAGGCTTGACCGGTTCCGTCATGGCGCCGAAGCAGGGTCCGGGCGTGATCGCGTCGCGCTGGTAGAAGCCCGGGTAGCGATTGAGCTGGCGCTCGGCCTGGGCGGCGTCCTGATCGGAACGCAGGACGGCGGCATCAAAGCCGCTACGCCGCATTTGCAGCAACTGATCGATCAGCACATCGCCGATTGCGCGGATTTCCCCTTTGAAACCAAGCCGCCGGCGCAGTAGAAAGGCCTGGCTGAAGGCCCGACCATCGGTGAATTTCGGGAAATTCAGGTCGATGCGGCTGACGCCCTCAAGATTGAGTTCGCGCGGGTCGACATCGTTCGGTAGTTCGATCCGATGCGTGCCGACGGTGTCGGAAGAATGAGCAGAAGCGTCCAGCAGGTTCATGGGAGTTTCCATCACGCGGATTCAGTCTCGGGCGCCGCGCGCTTGCGCACGCTGTTGGCGGCCTGTTTGAAGACGTCGATGCCGATGCGCCGAAAAGCGGCAGCAAAGGTTTCGCCGCCCTGGCGCTCGCGCCGGTAGGTGTCGAGCACGGCCTCGATGACGTCGACCACTTCTGCCGCTTCGAACGAGGGGCCAAGCACCTTGCCGGGCAGCGCGGCCCCGTTCAAGCTTGAGCCGTCCGATCCTCCCAGCGAAACCTGGTACCACTCGCGGCCGTCCTTGTCGACGCCAAGCACGCCAATATGGCCGCTGTGGTGATGGCCGCAGGAGTTGATGCATCCGCTGATGTGCAAGTCGATCTCACCGAGGTCATGCAATTCATCCATGTCCTGGTAGCGCTCGGCAATGGCCTGCGCGATCGGCGTCGAGCGGGCGTTGGCAAGAGCGCAAAAATCCCCGCCGGGGCAGGCGATCATGTCGGTCAACAGGCCAATGTTCGAGCGCGCAAGGCCCGCCTCGCGCGCTGCCCGCCACAGCTCGTGCAGCCGACTTCTGGCAACCCAGGGCAGCAACAGGTTCTGGTCGTGCGTGACGCGCGCCTCTCCCGCCGAGAACCGGTCGGCCAGTTCGGCCGATGTCTCCAGTTGCGCCGCCGTCGCATCTCCGGGCGCATGGCCCAGGCGCTTGAACGACAGCGTGACCGCTGCCAGCGCCGGGTCCCTGTGCGGTGCCACATTCTGCTTGAGCCAGCGCCCGTAATCGAGCTTGTCCTGTTCATTCCAACCGGACTCGGGTGAGTGCGCCGCAGCGGCTTCGTGCTTGACCGTGGCCGGCGGCACGAACGACGCGGCAACCCGGTCCAGCTCTTCCTGTGGGATCGTGTGGGGCGCCCCGTCGTGCGCGAGAATCTGCTGGTACTCGGATTCGACCTCTTGCGTGAAGCGCTGCCCTTCGGCCTTGACCAGAATCTTGATGCGCGCCTTGTAGATGTTGTCGCGTCGACCCCACCGGTTGTAAACCCGGACCAGGGCTTCCAGATAGTTCAGGATCTGCTGCCAGGGCAGGAATTCGCGGATCGTGCTGGCGATCATGGGCGTGCGTCCCATGCCGCCACCGACCAGCACCCTGAACCCGACATGGCCGTCGGCGTCACGCAGCAGGTGCAGGCCGACGTCGTGCCATGCGGTAGCCGCCCGGTCTTCCCTGGCGCCCGAGACGGCAAGCTTGAACTTGCGCGGCAGGTAGGCAAACTCCGGATGCAAGGTGCTCCATTGGCGCAGTATTTCGCAGAATGGGCGCGGATCTGCAATTTCATCGACCGCAATTCCGGCAAGTTCATCGCTGGTGATGTTGCGGATGCAGTTGCCGCTGGTCTGGATGCCGTGCATGTCGACGCTGGCCAGCAGATCCATCACATCGGCGCTCTTGTCAAGCGCGATCCAGTTGAACTGGACGTTCTGGCGCGTGGTGAAGTGTCCGTAACCGGTGGGCAGACTGACGGTCCCCAGCCTTGCCTGCGTCTCTTGCGCCCTTTGGTGGACCTTGGCCTCGGGTTGGTCGTACTGCCGCGCAATCCGGGCCAGCACGCGCAGCTGTGCGCTCGACAGCTCGCCGTAGGGCACGGCCACGCGCAGCATCGGCGCGTAGCGCTGCACATACCAGCCGTTTTGCAGACGCAAGGGTCGAAAATCGTCGTCACTCAGTTGACCACGGAGGTTGCGCTCGAGCTGGTCGCGGTACTGCGCGGCGCGTTGTCTGACAAACTGGCGGTCGAATTCGGTGTATTGGTACATCGTTGGGGGAGTCGGAATTGTTGGCAGGCAGGCGCTCTCAAGGCATCGAGTGCCGGCAACCGCGAGGGAAACAAAGCGCATCGAAGCGTCGGTCAGGCCGTACTTCGGTGCCGACTCTAAGGGCTTTTGTTTATATTGCGAACTACATTATTGTGATTTTTATATGCAGTCGGGGAATATGGAGCCGCGTTGTGGGTCTATGGCTCCAGCCAGCGACCCATCAGGGCTTGTTCGAAGCCCGTCACGCAGGCCTCGGCGTCAACCTCGGTGCAGGCCTGGCTGAGGCAAGGCGGCGACTCCTGAATCGCCAGCCCGGAGTCGCTCATGGCGGCATTGTCCAGTGTGGTCTGCCCCAGTGTCGGCAGTTCGGTGGAGATGCTGATCCGGCCGCTGCGGGTGCTAAACAATTCCGGATTGACCAGATAGATGAAGGCCAGCAGGTCGTGGCCAAAGCAGCCGCGGATCGCGGCCACCCTTGGGTGGCGCTGGCTGTAGAAGTCGGCGTAGAAGCGCACCGCATGCAGCAGCGTGTCGGTTGCGGGATGTTGGTGGCGCGCTGCAAATTTCTCAAACAGTGACAGCGGCAGGATGACGCGGTGGGTCACATCGAGTCCGACCATGGTCACCTTCCAGCCGGCATTGAAGACGTCGGCTGCGGCGTGCGGGTCGCACCAGATATTGGCTTCGGCCACGGGCGAGACATTGCCCGGTTCCGTCAGCGTGCCGCCCATCACGATGACCTGGCGCAGCAACCGCGGCAAGTCAGGCTCCAGGTCGAGTGCGAGGCTCAGGTTGCCGAGCGGGCCGACCGCCACGACGCTGATTTCGCCCGGTTGTGCGCGCGCCATGTCAACGATGAATCGGGCCGAGGAGCGCGGGTCGAGACGGCGCCGGACCGGCAAGCGGTCGGGCAGGTTGCCAAGTCCGTCGATGCCGTGAATGTGGGCCGGCGGGGTCTGCATCGGCAGGCGCAGCGGCTTGGCGATGCCGGTTGTCACGGGGATGTTCCTGCCGGCGATGGTGGTCAGATACAAGGCGTTGAGCGCAGCCTGACCGACGGTGACGTTGCCGAAAGTCGTACCGATGCCGATCAGGTCGATCGCCGGGTGGGCTAGGGCAAAGTAGAGGGCCATCGCGTCATCGACGCCCGGGTCTGTGTCGTAAATGACCTTATGCCGTCTTTGGGGCATCGTGGCGGGCCAGAAAGTCGGCCACTTCGGCCTGGGTTGGAATGCTCGACTGGGCGCCCAGTCTGGTGCAGGCCAGGGCGCCCGCCGCGCTCGCCAGCCGCAGCGCCTGCGACAAGGCTTCGCCTCGGCTGAGCGCGGCAACCAGCACGCCGCAGAAGGTGTCCCCGGCGCCGGTGCTGTCGACGGCTGTGATGTCAAACGCGGGCTGGCTCGAATAGGCGCCATCTGTCCAGGCGCAGCATCCGTCGCGACCTAGCGTCACCACCGTGCAGGGAACGTCGATACGCGCCAGGCAATCGGCAATACTGCCCTGATGGCGCGCGACTACGGCCAGTTCGCCCTGGTTGACGATCAGCAGATCGATCAGCGCAAGCAATTCACCGGCAAGCGCCTGTGCTGGCGCCGCATTGAGGACCACCTTGATGCCCTGCGCCTTTGCTGCGTGGGCGTAGGCGACGACAGTTGGGACCGGTATCTCGAGCTGCATCAGCAGATGGGTGCAGCCCGTCAATGGCGGCAGGTCCGCCGCAGACAGCGAATAGTTGGCCCCGGGCGCAACCGTGATCGCGTTCTCTGCATCGTCGGATACGCAGACAAACGCGGTGCCGGTGGCCTGATCCGTGACACGCAGCACATGCGTTTGCACGCCAGCCGCGCGCAGCGATTCTTCCGGTGCTGCGGCAAACTCATCTTCGCCGAGAGCCAGCAGCATCCGCGTGGGGCTGCCGCCGGCGCGCGCGCAGGCCACGGCCTGATTGGCGCCCTTGCCGCCCGGGAAGGTCTTGAAGCCGTGTCCCAGCACCGTCTCGCCAGCGGCCGGGATGTGCGGCGCGCGCACGACAAAATCCAGATTGGCCGAGCCAGCGACAAGGATCATGATGGATGCGAGGCGGGCGACGCCGGTCGATCTATTTCATCGGTGGCACAAAGCCCTCGGCCGCGTCGGCGCCGGCGCCAAAGAAATGGTTTTCCATCTGACGAGCCAGGTACTGTCGGGCACGCGCGTCCGCCAGGTTCAACCGGTTCTCGTTCACCAGCATGGTCTGGTGCCTGAGCCAATCAGCCCAAGCCTCCTTGCTGACGTTCTGCCAGAGGCGTTTGCCGAGTTCTCCCGGGTAGGGCGGAAAATCAAGGCCCTCAGCCTCTTTGCCGAGCTTGATGCAGTTCACGGTGCGTGCCATTTGGAGCCTTTTCTGATTTCTGAAAAACGTCCACTTTAGCAAGCTTTCGAGACCCGCGCGCCACTGCGGTAAAATGAGCGTTATGGCAAAAGCTGATACCAAAACAAAAATGCTGGCCGATGGCCTGCGCTACAAATCCAAAGTCTCGGGTTCGCCGTTCACGGCGGCAACCTCGTTTGGCGCCGCGACCATGTCGTGCTTCCTGTGCGGCAAGCACCGTGCCCGATCCCAGATGGTGACACGCAAGATCCTTGGCAAGTCCCAGGCGGTCTGCTCTCCGTCGTGCAAGGCGGCGGACGAAGCGGCTGGCTGATTCTCAAAACGGACCGGTTTCCTGCAATCGCAGGAACTTTTTTGCCCGCAATCCCACCAACCACTGAACGCTTCGTTCAGTGGTTTTCTCGTTAAAGGACAGCGATGATCTTCAAGACATTGTCAGCTTGGCTCGACCGTTCTCCGCGCTCCGTGTTCGCGGCCGTGGTCGCGACTTGCGTCGCCATGCTGGCCTTTGGTCAGTATCTGCAGCATGTGGTCGGACTCGAACCCTGCCCGATGTGCATCGTGCAGCGGTACGCCGTTGTGCTGGTCGCCATCGTTGCCGGCCTGGCCGGCATCAGCGGCAGGAAAGCCATCCATCTGGGCGGCGCGGGCCTGCTGCTGCCGAGCGCCGGATTCGGCGCCTATGTGGCGGCCCGGCAAAGCTGGCTGCAACTGTATCCGCCGGAGGTTGTCAGTTGCGGACGTGATTTTTACGGAATGATCGAGACTTTTCCGCTGCAGCGGGCGATCCCGATGATTTTCAGGGGCAGCGGCGACTGCAGCAAGATCGACTGGACTTTCCTTGGCGGCTCGATTGCCAACTGGTCATTTCTGTTCTTTAGCGGCTTTGCCGTGCTGGGCCTGGCATTGCTCTGGCACCAGGCCGCGCGCCGCAATGCCGGAGCGTGACGCGCTCAGGAAGTCGCCAGTCTTTTCACCAGCACCTGGCTTTTTCGGTCGGCGTTGTACTTTCGCTTGCGGGCCTCGGGCAACCATGAGGTGTCGACCAGCACGAAGCCGCGCTTGAGAAACCAGTGCGTGGTGCGGGTGGTGAGGACAAAGATGCTCTCCAGCCCCGCGCTTCGCGCCCGCTGCTCAATGCGCTTGAGCACCCGTTCACCGTCGCCTTGTCCCTGCACCTGCGGCGAGACGGTCAGCGCGGCCATTTCGGCGCTGCGCGCCTCCGGGTACGGATAGAGCGCGGCGCAGGCGAAGATCACGCCGTCGTGCTCGATCACCGTGTAGTTGCCGACGTCGCGTTCGATTTCGGTGCGGCTGCGCTTGACCAGCGTGCCATCGTTCTCAAACGGTTCGATCAGCTGCAGGATGCCGCCAACGTCGTCCACCGTGGCTTCGCGCAGACTCTCCAGCTTTTCATCGACCACCATGGTGCCAATGCCATCGTGCACATAGACTTCCAGCAGGATGGCGCCATTGACGGCAAA
>JBMOJJ010000467.1:0-2407 GCA_049315845.1 Rhodoferax sp. | reverse complement strand
TCGCTGAGTTGCTTCTTGACTACCATCCGACCACCACCTTCCCGGTCTGGTTGCTAACCCATGTGGGGCTCGGGTTCTTGCTCTGGCGAGTTACTTCCTTGATCAGTCTGCGCTCGAAGTCATCAACGGGATTACGCACGATCTTTGACAGCATGGCCTTGGCTTCGGCCTTGATGCGCTCCCGATTGGCCAGGGAAGCCGGGGATCTATCAGCGGTCCTCTTGATCATGATGTTCGCTCCTTGTAAATTTCAGGGTCCACGCTGACAGTGCTAGGCCGGTTCAAACACTGCAATCTCATGCAGGTAGGCGGTTTCCGTGTTTGGCACAACGGCGGTCGCTCGGATGGTCTTTCCCGAGACGAAAATCTTGATGTTGTAGTGAGTCCCAACGGTTCCAAGCTCGTTGGGCCACAAGTTCAGCACGGCAACGCCAGAGACATCGATAGTGGCGGATCTCAGTGAAGGGACCACAAACTGCCCATCGTAATGATCAGTCTCGCTCAGTTGGGCATGGATAACAGCGCCGGCCTCTGGGGTTCCGTCCACGTCATTGACGATGCAAGTGACGGCACATTGGGGGAATATCACGGCTTTTTCTCCTTGGTCGATGCCTTGGAATCCTGCACGGCACGCTTGAGCAAGTCGTTACGCTCCACGATCAGTTTGTCCAGGCTGGCGCGCTTTTCATCAGGGCTGGTGTCGCCTCTGCGGACCTTGCGCATTTCCTGATTTATGGAAGTCAGACCCTTGGCGGCATGCTCCAGCGGGTTCGCTTCTGCGGCCATGGGCTCGGTTTCCTTCTGGTCGGCAATGTCTGCCCGTCCGATCTTGTCGAGCTCGCGCAGGGATCCATGCAGGCGCTTTGCCTCGCCCAGCATGTCATAGAACTGAGTCTCATATTTCGTGTTCTGTGGCGGGTTGTCCGAATAGAAGCGGCGCACGATCGGCAGTTGGTCGGTGCGCATGGTAGGGCCCTTGTCATTGAAGAATGCCTTGTCTGATAGTGCCAGTCCGTACAGCGCCCAGGTGTTGAAGTAGCCCCTCAGCAGTGCCTCAGCCCGTACCGGGTTGACCTGCATCGATTCCGGCAGGTTGCTGGTGGCCATGCCTGCAGCCTTGAGCGTTTCGCTGGTGGTCGGCTTGGCGCGCATGAAGGGCTGCATGTTGTCCATGCCCGGTGTCTCGATAGGCGCATGGGTGAAGCTGTTGCGGTTTGCCGCCTGTTCTGCCAGTGGTGCAATGATCTGCGGCATCAGGTTCAAGCTGAACGTCTGCCCAAGGATCCGGGCGAAGTCCCTGCCCAGTCCTACCGGGTCGGCATCGATGATCTTTTCGACGCTGCGCTCAGCAGCTGACGCAATGGCGCCGATTTCCCATATCTTCGGATACCGGAAATGCTGGTCACCGACAAAGAAATGCCAGTGTGTGTCGCGGTCCCAGGCGGCCAGGTCCTGGTAACGCTGGTCGCTCCTGTTCAACAGGTACAGGCTGGCGCTCATCAGGGCCATGACGCCGGCTTTGGTGGCAATGGCGCCCTTATTCGGGTCGTGGGCAATGCCACGGTACAGGCGGTCCCATGACACCACTGCAGGGCGCAAGAACATGACCGTGTCGTACATGAAGCCCAGCGCCTTGCTGTCGCCCTTCATGGCAAAGTCGGTCGAAACGTCGCGCGCCAGGTAGGCGGCATGTCTCGGGTTCTCGCCGGCATCAACGGCGCGTTTGTATTCACCCAGGCGCGTGCTCGATTCAAACGAGTCGCCCAGCGTTTCAATGAAGCTCAGCAGCTTGTGAGGGGCATCCAGCACCGTTCGGTAGTCAATCCCCTGCTTGCCGTAGAACTTTTCGAGCCTCGTCCTGAACTTGGCTTCGTCCAGGTACATGCTCGATAGTCCGCCACCGTTGGCAATGAATTCTTTGTAAATTGGGTCGTTGGTCATGCGCAGGCGCATTCCCTTCAAGCTGTCGATGATCGGCACAAAGCCGGCACGGCTCATGACGCCACCCATGATCGTGTCTCTTGCCAGATTTGCAACCATAAAATCTGGCGTTAGAACGATGGTCGCCTGCCCGATGCGCTTGGGAAGTCCCAGCCATTTCACAATCCACGGCTGCGGGGTGCGGTCAATGGATTCCAGGGCGCGCAGCAGGATCGGGTCGCCCACTTCGTACCAGACCGGTTTTCCGTCCTTGAGCACGGCAACCACGTTGCCACCGGCTGGCGGCATGTTTTGCTGCATCAGTTCCAGCATGGCCGGCGTCTTCTCCAACGTCTTGCGCAGGCGTTCAGCCGCTTTGATAGCCGCGGGCGAATTGGCTTCGGCCTTGTCGAGACCCATGGCCTTTAGGATGGAATCGATCACGGCGCTTGTGGCGATCTTGACCGGGCGCGACTCTGCGGGGATC
>JBMOJJ010000118.1:0-10751 GCA_049315845.1 Rhodoferax sp. | reverse complement strand
CTCGGGCACCTTGACGCTGAGCACGCAGCACAGGCCTTCGCGCATGTCGTCGCCGGTCACCTCGACCTTGGCTTTCTTGGCCAGTTCGT
This sequence comes from Rhodoferax sp., assembly GCA_049315845.1. Taxonomy (GTDB): domain Bacteria; phylum Pseudomonadota; class Gammaproteobacteria; order Burkholderiales; family Burkholderiaceae_C; genus Rhodoferax. Next base: position 10,662 of record JBMOJJ010000118.1, on the reverse strand, counting down.
TGTCGTCGATGTACTTGTTGATGACGCGTGTCATGGCGGCTCGCAGGCCGGTCAGGTGGGTGCCGCCGTCGCGCTGCGGGATGTTGTTGGTGAAGCACAGCACCTGCTCGTTGTAGCCGCTGTTCCACTGCATCGCGACCTCGACGCCGATGTTGGTGTTCTGGTCGCTCTGGCGGTCGCCCATCGCGTGAAAGATGTTGGGGTTGAGGACGGTCTTGCCCTTGTTGATGAAGTTGACAAAGCCCTTGACGCCGCCAGCCCCGGAGAAGTCGTCTTCCTTGCCGGTTCGCTCGTCCTTGAGACGGATTCTGACGCCGTTGTTCAAGAAGCTGAGCTCGCGCAGGCGCTTGCTCAGGATGTCGTAGTGGAAGTCGGTGTTGATCTGAAAGATGTCCAGATCCGGCAGGAAATGCACTTCCGTGCCGCGTTTCTCGGTGCTGCCGATCACCTTCATCGGCGAGACTTCGACGCCGTTGACGACCTCGGTGATGCGGTTCTGAACAACACCCTTGCTGAACTCCATCACATGGACCTTGCCATCGCGCCGGATCGTCAGGCGCAGCATCTTGGACAGCGCGTTGACGCAGCTGACGCCAACTCCATGCAGGCCGCCTGAGACCTTGTAGCTGTTCTGGTTGAACTTGCCGCCGGCGTGCAGTTCGGTCAGGGAGATCTCGGCCGCAGAGCGTTTTGGCTCATGCTTGTCATCCATCTTGACGCCGGTGGGAATGCCGCGACCGTTGTCCACCACGCTGACCGAATTGTCCGAGTGAATCGTGACCAGGATGTCGTCGCAGTGGCCGGCCAGGGACTCGTCGATCGAGTTGTCGACCACTTCAAACACCAGGTGATGCAGACCGGTGCCATCGGAGGTGTCACCGATGTACATGCCGGGCCGCTTGCGCACCGCCTCCAGTCCTTCCAGAATCTGGATCGAGTCCTCGCCATAGGCCTCGGAGGCCCCAGCCTGGTTCGTGTCGATCGTGGGCTGAAAGTTGGAACTGTCGGTGCTTCCCTCGCCTGTGTGAACGGGTCCCTGATCTGGCTTGTTTTCTTCGGTCATGGTTTGCTTAGATTCTCATGGGCATGACAACGTATTTGAAGGTGTTGTTGTCGGGAATGGTGAAAAGGGCCGAGCTGTTGCCATCGGACAGTTCCAGCTTGACCATCTCCTGGGTCATGTTGGCCAGCGCATCGATCAGGTAGGTCACGTTGAAACCGATCTCGATGCTGTCACCGTCGTAGTCCACATCCAGTTCGTCCATTGCCTCTTCCTGCTCGGCATTGTTGGACGCGACGCGCAGCGTGCCAGGGTCCACGTTCAAACGCACTCCCTTGAATTTTTCACTGGTCAATATGGCGGTGCGCTGCAGCGTCGCGAGCAGGGCCAGCCGACCCAGCGTGATGCTGTTCTTGTGGTTCTTCGGGATCACGCGGTTGTAATCCGGAAATTTTCCTTCAACCAGTTTGGTGACGAACTCCATTCCGTCAAAGCTGAACTTGGCCTGGTTGTTGGCAAACTGCATCTCGATCGCGCCTTCTGCGTTGGACAGCAGGCGCTGCAGCTCGATCACTGTCTTGCGCGGCAGAATCACCTCCTGCTTCGGCACGTCCACATCCAGTGTGGCCGAAGCGTAGGCCAGCCGGTGGCCGTCGGTGGCCACCAGGCTCAGCTGCTTGCCCTCGGCGACGAACAGGATGCCATTGAGGTAGTAGCGGATGTCGTGCACCGCCATCGCGAACGACACCTGGCTCAAGAGATCCTTCAGCGTTTTTTGCGGCACACTGAAGACCGGTCCGAAGCTGGCAGATTCCTGCACCAGCGGGAAGTCTTCGGCCGCCATGGTTTGCAGCGTGAACTTGCTCTTGCCGCCCCTGAGAATGAGTTTGCTTGCGCTCGACTCCAGTGACACGGTCTGTTCCGCCGGCATCGTGCGAAGGATGTCGATCAGTTTGCGGGCGCCCACGGTGCTCGTGAAGTCGCCTGCGTCACCATCGAGCTCGGCACTGGTACGGATTTGAATCTCGAGATCACTGGTGGTGAGCTGCAGCGAGGTCCCGGTCTTGCGGATCAGCACATTGGCCAGAATGGGCAAGGTGTGCCGACGCTCGACAATGCCGGCGACGGATTGCAAAACAGCGAGTACTTTGTCTTGGGTGGCCTTCAGAACAATCATGTCAACCTCTTTTTGGATACCTGTGATTCAAATCGGCGGCAACGGAATTTCCGTCAAAACCGCCATTTTCCCTTTTTTATGGGTCTGTCAGCCCTTGAGGGTCTGTTCCAGTACATGAAGTTGCTGGTTCAGCTCCGTCATCTGCTGGCGCTCGCCGCCGATCTTTCGGACCGCGTGCAACACGGTGGTGTGGTCGCGCCCGCCGAACAGTTCACCAATTTCCGGCAGACTTTTCTGCGTCAGCTCCTTGGCCAGGTACATGGCGATCTGGCGTGGCCGGGCAATGCTGGCGGGCCGCTTCTTGGAATACATGTCGGCAATCTTGATCTTGTAGTAGTCGGCCACCGTCTTCTGGATGTTTTCCACCGATATCTGCCGATTCTGAATCGACAGCAGGTCCCGCAGCGCTTCGCGTGCCAGCAGAATCGAAATTTCCTTCTGGTTGAATCGGGAGTACGCCAGAATCTTGCGCAATGCGCCTTCCAGCTCGCGCACATTGGAGCGCACGTTCTTGGCCACAAAGAAGGCAACTTCTTCCGGCATTTCTATGCCTTCAACCCGCGCCTTGTTGATCAGGATCGCCACCCGCATCTCAAGTTCAGGCGGCTCGATCGCCACGGTCAGGCCCGAATCAAAGCGCGACACCAGGCGCTCGTGAATATCTGCCAGACCCTTGGGGTAGGTGTCGCTGGTCATCACAATATGCGACTTCTTGGCCAGCAAGGCCTCGAATGCGTTGAAGAATTCTTCTTGGGTGCGTTCCTTGTTGGCAAAGAACTGAACGTCATCGATCAGCAGCAGGTCCAGCGAATGGTAGCGTTCCTTGAATTCATCAAAAGTCTTGCGCTGATACGCCTTGACCACATCGGAGACGAATTGCTCCGCATGGATGTAGAGAACCTTGGCCGATGGCCTGTCAGCCAGCAGACGGTTGCCTACCGCGTGCATCAAATGGGTCTTGCCCAGACCGACACCACCGTAGATGAAAAGCGGGTTGTACAGATGCCCCGGCATGCCCGCGACATGCATCGCGGCGGCCCGCGCCATCCGGTTGGCGGAGCCTTCGATCAGCGTGTCAAAGGTCAGCGAGGTATTGAGCCGGTTCTTCAGGTTTCCAGGCGTTCGCTCGTCCCCGACTTCATTCGACTCTTCCATCGCTATCGGTTCGACCGAGCGCTGGGGTGAGCTCGATTTGACAGGGATTTCTCGCGGAGCAAGCGCTAACTCCATCTGAACAGGCTGGCCGGTAAACTTTCCCAGCAGACTGGAAATCCTGCCGCCGTACTGGGCCCGGATCCAATCCAGTTTGAACCGGTTGGCGACAAAGATGGTTACTTTTCCCAAGTCATCCGAGACTTCGGCTGACAGCGGCTTGATCCAGGTGTTGAATTGCTGTTCGGGAAGTTCCTGCGCCAGTTGATCGACGCAACTCTGCCAGAGATTTTGACCGGCGCTGTGGCCGCTGAAGCCAGAATCACTGGCGAATTGTCTCTCTGTCATTGCTCGTGCCAACCTCTGTGGATAGTTTTCAATCGTTGCGCCGGGAATTGTAGATTATTAAAGCCTTATCCACAAATTGGAGAGACTCATTGGAGAGACTCATTCCCGGTTCCAGTGGCGCAAGCAATGTGAAATGCAAGCTCTTGCCGGGGTTCGCAAAATTTGCGATAATGTTGGGTTACCCTGCCTTTGTCGGGGAATACAAGACTGCAACACGTCGAGCCCGTCTGCTCGCGATTGCCAATGAGTATTTTAGGAATTTCACTATGAAACGCACTTACCAACCGTCCAAGATTCGCCGCGCACGCACCCATGGCTTCCTGGTTCGCATGAAAACTCGCGGCGGCCGCGCTGTCATCAACGCCCGTCGCGCCAAGGGCCGCAAGCGTCTGGCGGTCTGAGTTCGGCGGCTGACAAGCGTGTAGCTGAACTGTAGTTCCGGCGCCACTTCCAAAGTGCAGCGACTAAAAACGCGAAGCCAGTTCCAGGCAGTTCTGACTGGCGGCGTCGTGGCTCGCACGGTTCATTTTGCAATGCACCGCGCTGATCTGGAGGCAAGCAGCGCCGAGTCCGGCACAACTGCAGCGAATGATCAGTCCTTGCCAAGGCCGTCTGTGATGTGGATGGGAGCGCTGGTACCCAAAAGGCTGGCCAAGCGAGCGGTTACCCGAAATGCCATCAGGCGCCAGATCTACAGTTTCGGCATGGATTTCAGGTCGTCGCTTCCGGTCACGGCCCATGTGGTGCGTTTGCGCGCAGGTTTTGACACCCGCCAATTCATCAGTGCCAGTTCCGATGCGCTGAAGTCCGCTGTTCGCGGGGAATTGCAGCAACTATTCACCGGCGCTGCGCTGCGCCGGGCTTCTGCCGCACAAGGCAGCTAGTCATGGTCAAGGCGATGCTGATCGGTTTGGTCAAGGGCTATCGTTTGCTCCTCAGCCCCTGGCTTGGAACAGCCTGCCGGTTTGAACCCACTTGTTCGGCTTATTCCCTGCAGGCTTTGCAGTCGCATGGCGCGGCAGTTGGCGCCTATCTGACATTGGCGCGCCTTGGACGATGTCATCCCTGGTGCGCGGGTGGCTCCGATCCTGTCCCGACCGAAATTCCCCGGCTCTTTACCCAGCTGATCTCCCCGTCCAATCAAAAAAAGTCTTCATGAACGATATTCGGCGCACCATTTTGTGGGTAATTTTTGGCTTTTCCATGGTCTTGTTGTGGGACCAGTGGCAGGTCTATAACGGCCACAAGGCGACCTTTTTCCCTGGCAACCAAAAGAGCGCAACGGTTGGCGCACCATCGACCACGTCCAGCGTGCCGACCGCGCCATCCATTGCAGGTTCGACATCCTCCAATGCACAGGTGCCCGGCACCGCAGCCCAGGCCGCGCTCAATCCAGCGCTGCCGGCCGTACCGCGTGAACGTCTGGTGGCGACCACCGATGTGCTCAAGCTGACATTTGATACCGAAGGGGGTTCGCTGGTCCAATCCGAGTTTGTCAGGTTCGCCGATGTGGCCGACAAGGCCAAGAACTTTGTCCTGCTGGATGAAACCAAAGACCGAACCTACATCGCCCAGACCGGCTTGATTGCTGGCGCGGGAGGTGGCGCTTTTCCAACCCACAAAACCGTCATGAATGTTGCGCCGGGCGAACGCAGCCTCAAGGACGGCAGCAATGAGCTCGTCATCCGCTTTGAGTCGCCGGAGTTGGGCGGCGTCAAGCTGGTAAAGACCTTCACCCTGACGCGGGGCGCCTATGCCGTCGCGGTCAGGCATGAGGCCATCAACGTGGGTTCGGTCGCGGTGTCTCCGCAGTTGTACCTGCAATTGGTGCGGGACGGCAACAAGCCGGTGGGGGAATCGTCTTTCTATTCAACCTTCACGGGTCCGGCGGTCTACACCGAAGCCCAGAAATACCAGAAGGTCGAGTTCGCCGATATCGAGAAGAACAAGGTCGACATCGAAAAGACTGCCGAGAACGGCTACGTGGCGATGGTGCAGCATTATTTTGCCAGCGCCTGGCTGTTGGGCGACGGTATCAAGCGCGATCTGTTCATGCGCAAGGTCGATGCCAACCTCTATTCGGTCGGCATGATTACCGCCCTTGACAGTATCGCGCCAGGCGCCAGGCGCTCGGTGGACGCCAAATTCTTCGCCGGGCCGCAGGAAGAGAAGGTGTTGGAGTCCCTGGCACCCGGGCTGGAACTGGTCAAGGACTACGGCTGGCTCACCATCTTGGCCAAACCGCTGTACTGGCTGCTGGACCGGTTGCAGACCTTCATCGGGAACTGGGGCTGGTCGATCATGGCCCTGGTGCTGCTGCTGAAGGTGGCGTTCTACTGGCTCAATGCCAAAGCCTACTCCAGCATGGCCAAGATGAAGGCGATCAACCCGAAGATCACCGAAATGCGCGAGCGCCTGAAAGAAAATCCGCAGCAGATGCAGCAGGAGATGATGCGCATCTACCGCGAGGAAAAGGTCAATCCGATGGGAGGCTGTTTCCCCATCATGGTCCAGATCCCGGTTTTCATTGCCTTGTACTGGGTGCTGCTATCAAGCGTCGAAATGCGCAATGCGCCGTGGGTGATGTGGATTCACGACCTCTCCTCACCCGACCCTTATTACATACTGCCGATCGTGATGACGTTGACCACGGTGCTACAGACCGCCCTCAATCCGGCGCCGCCCGACCCGATGCAGGCCAAGATGATGTGGTTCATGCCGCTGGCCTTCAGCGTCATGTTCTTCTTCTTCCCGGCCGGTTTGGTCTTGTACTGGATTACCAACAACGTGCTGTCGATCGCGCAGCAGTGGATGATCAACACCCGCATGGGTGTGCCGCCGCAGTTCAACCTGCCCAAGTTCTGAGCGCGATGTTTGCAAGGCCTGCCTCTTCGCACACCGCGCTGCCCGGTAGCGGGATCGAGGTCGCCCTGGGGCAGCCCGGCGACGCCTGAGCGTGTCCCTGCCGCGTCATCAGGATCCGATTGCGGCGATTGCAACCGCCCCCGGCCGGGGCGCGGTCGGCATTGTCAGGGTGAGCGGCAATGAGTTGCAGCCGCTTGCGCACGCCCTATGCGGACGCGGGCTGAGACCGCGCGAGGCAAGCTACGCCGCCTTTGTCGATCACTCCGGCCAGGCCATTGATCACGGACTGGCGATCTACTTCCCCGCACCGCATTCGTTCACGGGCGAAGACGTGCTGGAATTGCAGGCCCACGGCGGACCGGTGGTACTGCAAATGTTGCTGGGCAGGGTGATTGAAGCTGGCGCCGAGATCGTAGGCAAGGACAGGCAGCCCCGGCTGGCTGGATTGCGCGTCGCCTTGCCGGGTGAATTCTCCGAACGCGCTTTCCTCAACGGCAAGATCGACTTGACGCAGGCCGAGGCCATTGCCGACCTGATCGATGCCAGCACCGAGGCTGCTGCGCGCGGCGCCAGCCGATCGCTGTCAGGCGCGTTTTCCAGGGAAATCCATACATTGCGCGACGCCTTGATCCGGCTTCGCCTGCTGGTCGAGGCCACGCTTGACTTCCCCGAAGAAGAAATCGATTTCCTGCGCAAGGCAGACGCGCTCGGACAGTTGGCGAGTTTGGGGCAAACGGTGGAAACCGTTCTGCAAAGCGCGCGTCAGGGCGCGCTGCTCGCGCAGGGCATCAAGGTGGTGATCGCCGGACAACCGAACTCCGGCAAATCATCACTGCTGAATGCCCTGGCCGGGGCCGAACTGGCGATCGTCACAGCGGTCGCCGGCACCACCCGCGACAAGGTTCAGCAGACGATACAGATCGAGGGCGTGCCGGTTCATGTGATCGACACTGCAGGTTTGCGCGACAGCGAGGATGAGGTCGAAAAAATTGGAATTGCGCACGCATGGGACGCGATTGAGGCCGCCGACGTGGTGCTGTTCCTGCATGACCTGACCCGCTCAGAAGGCGAGGGTTACAGGGTCCGGGACATGGCGATTTCGGATCGTCTTAACCAGAAATTGTCTGCGCGGATACCGGTTATCGACCTGTGGAACAAAGTCGATGCAGTTGCCAAGCCGACCCCCCCGGGCGGGCTGAGCTTGTCGGCAAAAACCGGAACGGGCCTGGACGCTTTGCGTCGTCAATTGCTTGAACTGGCGGGTTGGCAATCGGTGCCGGAAGGGGTCTGCATTTCCCGGCAACGCCATGTCCAGGCGTTGCGTTGTGTGCTCGACCACCTGATCGAGGCAAACCTCCATTTGACTGCCAGCGCGGGGGCGCTGGATCTGCTGGCGGAAGAGCTTCGCCTTGCGCAAATCGCTCTGGACGAAATCACCGGTGAATTTACTTCGGATGATCTTCTTGGCGCGATATTTTCCAGCTTTTGCATCGGCAAATAGATCCGCCGTGCTAGTGCCCGCTGAAATCGACCAGGGTAAACAGTGCCAGGCCTGCAGCGCGCAATTTCTCAGACCCGCCAAGCTCCGGAAGGTCGACAATGGCCGCGCCCTCCATCACCTGTGCGCCGAGTTTTTCCAGTAGTTTCTTGCCCGCCATCATGGTGCCGCCAGTGGCAATCAGGTCGTCAATCAGCAGCACCCGATGCCCGGGCAGCACAGCATCGGTGTGCAGTTCGACGGTGGCGCTGCCATATTCAAGCTCGTAGGTCTCTTCGACCGTCGTAAACGGCAGCTTGCCTTTCTTGCGGATCGGTATGAAGCCAACATTGAGTTCATAGGCGACGACGGCGCCCAGGATGAAGCCGCGCGCATCCAGTCCGGCCACCACATCAGGGCGCAGCGCCGGATCCATGTAGCGGTGGACAAATGCGTCGATCAGTACACGAAAGACCTTGGCTTCCTGCAGCAAAGGCGTGATGTCGCGGAACTGCACGCCGGGCGCCGGCCAGTCCGGGACCGTTCGGATGTGATCTCTGAGGTACTGGTTGACGCTGAGGTTTGGCATGGGGCATCGATTTAGGGCTTGAGGCCTCATTGTGCATCGTGCCGGACTCCGGCGCCCCCCGGTCAGCTCAACCTTTCAGCAGTCCTTGCTCAGCCAGTTCAAGGGCGTCTGATTTGCCGCTGAGAACCAGCGTATCGCCTTCTTCAATCAGTGGATTCTGCGCGATTGGCATGACCTTGCCGTTGCTGCGGCGCAGGCTGACGATGCGAACCTCCGATGCGTGTTGAGTCAGATCAGCCACCGCTTTACCAATGCAATGGGCGCTGGCAGGCAGCGTGACGGATGCGAGGCGATCCTGGTGCAGTTCATCGCCCAGGTTGTCGTCCGCGCCATGGAAATAGCCGCGCAGCAGGTTGTAGCGGGCATCGCGCTGGCCCTGGACGATTCGGATCACCCTGCGCATCGGCACGCCGACCAGGGCCAGCGCGTGGCTGGCCAGCATCAGAGAGCCCTCAATCGCCTCCGGAACCACTTCGGTGGCACCGGCCTGTTGCAGCGCCTCAAGATCGTGGTCGTCCTGCGTGCGCACAATGACCGGCACCTGTGGTGCGTGCGCGCGTATGTGGGCCAGCACCTTCATCGCTCCTGGCACTTCAAGGTAGGTGATGACGACCGCGCTTGCTCGCGCCAGGCCGGCCGCCATCAATGCCTGCAGGCGCGCGGCATCGCCAAAGACCACCGAGTCGCCGGCGGCAGCGGCCAGGCGCACGCGGTCGGGATCCAGGTCCAGCGCCATGTAGGGAATGTTTTCCAGATCGAGCATGCGAGCCAGGTTTTGTCCGCAGCGCCCAAATCCGCAAATGATCACGTGCTTGTTGACGTTGATGGATTTGCGCGCGATGGAGGTCATCTGCAGGGACTGTTGCAGCCACTCGCTGCTGACCAGCTTCATGACCAGGCGGTTGCTGTACAAGATGATGAACGGGGTGGCCAGCATCGAAAGCACCATGCTGGCCAGTATCGGGTTCAGCAGTTCCGGTGGCACCAAAGCATGGTTCTGCGACAGCGTGAGCAGCACGAAGCCGAATTCGCCCGCCTGCGCGAGATAGAGTCCGGTGCGCAGTGATACGCCTGCGGTGGCGCCCAGCACGCGTGCCAGCAAGGTCACGACGGCAGCTTTGAACAGGACCGGCAATGTGATTAGCAACAGCACCAGCGGCCAGCGCTCAAGCACAAGCCGCCAATCGAGCATCATTCCGATGCTGATGAAGAAGAGACCCAGCAGCACATCGTGAAAAGGCCGGATCTCGGTCTCCACCTGCTGCTTGTACTGCGTTTCTGAAACCAGCATGCCGGCAATGAAGGCTCCGAGCGCCAGGCTCAAACCGGCGAGTTCAGTCAACCAGGCCAGACCCAAGGTGATGAGCAGCAGGTTGAGGACAAAAAGTTCCTCGCTTTTGCGCCGTGCCACCAGCGTCAACCACCATCGGATTACATGCGGTCCGCCGACCAGCAGCAGGGCGATCAAAAGTGTTGCCTTCAGACCAGCGATGACCATCGTTTCGAGAAGGTGCTCGCCGGTGGCGCCCAGGGCCGGGATCAATACCAGCAGCGGAACGACCGCCAGATCCTGGAACAGCAGGATTCCCATGACGCGCTTGCCGTGTTCGGACTCCATTTCGAGTCTTTCGGTCATCAGCTTGACGACAATCGCCGTGCTGCTCATGGCCAGCGCGCTTGACAATGCCAGGGCGGTTTGCCAGCCCATCGCCCACAGCCCGGGAGCCATCCGCGCCAGACCCAGGGCCGCTGCCGTGGCGCCGAGCATGGTGAGCAGAACCTGGAAGAAGCCAAGCCCGAATACATGATTGCGCATGGCGCGCAGCTTCGCCAGATTGAATTCCAGTCCAATCACGAACATCAGGAATACAACACCGAACTCACCCAGATGGCGCACGCCATCAGCATTTTTTGCCAGCGCCAGTGCGTTCGGCCCTATCACCACCCCGACCACCAGGTAGCCCAGCATCGGGGGCAGTTTGAAAGACCTGCACACCACCACCCCGAGCACGGCGGCCAGCAGATAGAAGAGCGTGATTTCAAGCGGGCTCATG
>JBMOJJ010000117.1:0-10771 GCA_049315845.1 Rhodoferax sp. | reverse complement strand
GGCCACCATGTCCACGGTGGTGATTTATGCCGACAAGGCCAAGACCTTCTGGCAACTGGGCACGCTGGTCGGTTACGGCGTCGTTATCGCGCTGGCCACCGCGCTGTGCTTCTCGCTGGCGCAGCCCATTGCGCGCGGCCTTGGCAAAACGGGCATCAACGTGATGACGCGCCTGATGGGCCTGATTCTGGCCGCGCTGGCGGTCGAGGTGATGTCCGACGGTCTGGTGAAGCTGTTCCCGATTCTTGGCAAATAGGGCTCTTTGCATCGCCGCCTCAGTGACCCTGCGAGCTCCGATGCGCCCAGCCGGTGGTGTGCTTTTCGACCATGCTGAACAGCTCGTACATCAGCATCGCCATCGCGCCCACCACCAGCAGACCGGCAAAAGCCAGTCCCATCTGCATCGCGGAGCCGGCCGAGATCAGCAGGTAGCCGATGCCCTCATTGGCGGCTGTCATCTCAGACACCGTGGTGCCGACAAAGGCGAGCGTGATCGCCACCTTGAGCGAGCCGTAGAAATAGGGCATCGAGCGCGGCAGGCCGACTTTGACCAACACGTCCCAGCGCTTGGCGCCCAGCACCCGCAGCACGTCTTCAAGCTCGGGCTCCAGCGTCGCCAGTCCGGTTGCGATGTTGACCATGATCGGAAAGAAGCTGATCAGGAAAGCGGTCAGGATCGCCGGGCCGGCGCCGATGCCGAACCAGACCACCAGAATCGGAACAAAGGCGGCTTTCGGCAGCGCGTTGAAAGCCGTCATCAGCGGATAGACGGCGGCGTAGGCCAGGCGCGAACTTCCGATCACAAACCCGAGCAGCACGCCGACCACGATGGCCAGGCCAAAGCCGGCCATGGTGACCCAGTAGGTTCGCCAGGCGTGCCCGGCAATCGTGCCCTTGAACTCCCAGAACTGGCTCCAGATCCGCAGCGGACTGGGGAATATGAATTCGGAGACCTCGAAGGCCGAACACACAATCTGCCACAGCAACAGCACTGCCGCCAGAAGAAGCCAGGGCGACCACAGCTCAACTTGTTTCTTGTTCATTGTTCTCCCGGCGGGAACAGGGGGCGCTGAGGGCTCTGCCGCAATGCCCCGATATGGCCACGCAACTCGTGCACGATGTCGGTGAATTGCGGCGTGTAGGTGATTTCCAGATCGCGCGGACGCGGCAGGTCGATATCCCTCTTCACCACAAAACGGCCCGGACTCTTGCTCATCACGTAGACCGTGTCGGCCAGGAAGACCGACTCGCGCAGGTCGTGCGTGACCAGGATCACATTGAATTTCTGCTCGGTCCAGAGGTCGCGCAGGATGCACCAGAGCTCCTCCCGCGTGAACGCGTCGAGGGCGCCGAAGGGCTCGTCGAGCAACAGCATCTTGGGCTCGTGGATCAGCGCGCGGCAAATGCTCGCGCGCTGCTGCATGCCGCCAGACAGTTGCCAGGGAAACTTGTCTTCGTAGCCGGCCAGACCGACCTTTTGCAGCAGCGCCCTGGCGCGCCCTTCATATTCCTTGCGCCTGGCTTTGAAGTAGCTGCGGTACGGCTCGACGATCTCCAGCGGCAACAGCACGTTGTCCACCGTCGTTCGCCATGGCAACAGGGTGGAGGCCTGAAAGGCCATGCCCGAGATCTTCAGCGGCCCGGTGACCGGCTGGCCATCGATCAGAATCCGCCCCATCGACGGCATCTTCAGCCCGGTCGCCAGCTTCATGAAGGTGGACTTGCCACAGCCCGAGGAGCCGACGATCGCGATGAACTCGCCCTGGCGCACCTTCAGGTCGATCGCCTCCACCGCGAACTGGTTCTTCTGCAGCAGCTCGTCGTTGTAGGCCAGCCAGACATCCCGAAAATCGACAAACCAGTCGGCGACAGGCTCGGGCATTTTACTTTTTCGGCAAGACGTTGAGTTCGGCCTTGGACGGCAGGAACGCGCCGTTCCAGACCGCGTCCGGATTGACCCGGGTCTTGGTGTTGTAGGCGTCTGATACCTGAGAGGCCATCAGGGACAGGCGCGGGCCGTTGACCTGGCCAAAACCTTCGGCACGCGCGTTGGCGCTGTTGATCACGGTGTCGATGGCGAGCTTGAGGCGTCGCGTTTCAAGTTCCACATTGATGATGCCGTCGCGCGCTTTCACGTCCTGAATTGCCGCTGCCGGATTGCCGATCACGTCTTTCATGCCTTTGGCAAAGGCCTGCAGAAAGGCCCTGACCGCGGCCGGATTCTCCTTCAGCAGCTTGGGCGAGGCGATGATCGCATTGCCGTACAGCTTGACACCGTGCTCCGGGTAGGGCAGCACCACCACGTCCTCAGCCTTGACGCCGCGCGCCTCCAGATTCAGCAGCGAGGTGAAAGTAAAACCGGTGATGGCGTCGACGTCGCCGCGCACCAGCATGGTCTCGCGCAGCGGCGGGTCCATCGCCGTCCATTGCACGCCGCTGATGCTGTTGGCCTTGGCGAAGATCGGAAAAGCGCGACGCCCGGCATCGAACACAGGCGCGCCGAGCTTCTTGCCGTTCAGGTCGGCCGGCGTCTTGATGCCGGATTTCTTCAACGCCATCACCGAGGCCGGCGTGTCGTTGTAGACCATCATGATGGCCACCGGCTTGTTTGGCGCGTCCGCGTTGTTGGCGTGAAACTCCATCAGCGCGGCCAGATCGGCAAAGCCCATGTCGTAGGCACCGGAGGCGACACGCGTGACGGCGCCGCCCGAGCCATTGCCCGCATCCACTGCCACATCAAGCTTGACATCCTTGAAGTAACCCTTTGCCGCCGGTGTCAGGAACAGCGCAGCCGGACCCTCGAAGCGCCAGTCCAGCTGGAACTTGATGGCGGTGTTCTGGGCCTGGGCAGCGGTGAAGCCAAGGGTGGCGGCAAGGACCGCGATGGTTTTCAGGAAGACCCGTTTTTTCATGTGAACTCCAGCGTGAAAAGGATGAGACAAAGTGAAGCAATAAGGGTGCCAACAAACTGCCAACCCCCAAAAACCGTCTATTGTCACCGAGATGCCAGGGTCATTTCCGCCAGGGTCAGCTCAATGAGCGGCATTCAGTGCTTCGGGCATGTGAGGGTTTGACCGAAAAATGTTTACACTTTCATCGACCGCATCAGTTTACGCCAAGGCCCCAACCCACCATGAACCAAGCAAGCAACACCGTACGTTTTGTGCTCGACGGCGCAATCATCGAGGCCGCTGGCGAGCGGCACAGCACCAGCGTGCTGGACTACCTGCGCGAACACCTGCACCGCACGGGCACCAAGGAGGGTTGCGCCGAAGGCGACTGCGGCGCTTGCGTGGTGCTGGTGGGTGAACTCAACACCAGTGGCACGGCGGTGGACTATGTGCCGGTCAACAGCTGCCTGCAGTTGCTGCCCACGCTGGACGGCAAGTCGGTCAAGACGGTGGAAAGTCTGCAGCGCGCCGATGGCGCGCTGCACCCGGTGCAGCAGGCCATGGCGGACAGCCATGGCACGCAGTGCGGCTTTTGCACGCCGGGCATCGTGATGAGTCTCACCGGTCTGGTGCAGACGGTCGCCAAGCCGACGCGCAGCGAGATCAACGACGCGCTCAGCGGCAACCTGTGCCGCTGCACCGGCTACAAGCCGATCATCGACGCCACGCTCGCGGCCTGCGAGGCGCCGGCCGACCGCTTGAAGCTCGACGACAGCCGGGACCTGCCGCTGCTGCGGCAGCTTCGCCGCGAAAGCGGCGAGCAGCAGCCGCTTCGTTCAGCCGAAGGCGGCGAGTTCTTTGCGCCGACGACGCTGACGGCGCTGGCTGACTATCTGGCCCGGCATCCCGACGCGACGCTGCTGGCCGGCAGCACCGAGATCGGCCTGCAGGTCAACAAGCAGTTTGCGCGGCCGGGCCGGATCGCCTACCTCGGCCAGGTCAGCGAACTGCGCAGAATCGAAGACCGGGGCGCGTTCTGGCGCATTGGCGCGCAGGTGTCGCTGACGCAGGTGCAGGCTCTGGTCGCCGACGCCTACCCCGACTTTGCCGAGGTGCTGCGTCGTTTCGGCTCGCCGCCGATCCGCTCCACCGCCACGCTGGCCGGCAACATCGCCAACGGCTCGCCGATCGGCGACAGCATGCCCTGCCTGCTGGCGCTGGGTGCCGTGCTGCTGCTGCGACGGGCAGAAGTCAGGCGCACACTGGCGCTGGACCAGTTCTACACCGGCCAGAAGAAGAACGCGCTGCAAAGCGGCGAATTGATCGAGGCCGTCGACCTGCCCAAGCCGGCGCCGGGCCAGGTGTTTCGCGCGCACAAGGTCAGCAAGCGTTTTGACCAGGACATCTCCGCCACCTGCTGCGCGATGAGTTACCAGTTGCTTGACGGCAAGTTCGCCGGCGTGCGGCTGGCCTACAACGGCCTGGCGCCCTCGCCTTGCCGCGCACCCGCTCTGGAGGCGGTGATCAACGGTCGCGCGCCTGAGGCCGTCAGCGCGGCCGAGCTCGATCAGGCGATTGCCGGCAGCTTCACCGCGCGCGACGGTCTGCGCGCCAGCTGGACCTACCGCTCGCTGCTGGCACGAAACCTGGTGCTGCAGTTTGCCGAAGAAGCCATGACGCCAACGATGGAGATCGCCCAATGAACGCGCTGACATCACTGCAGCAGCTGAACGCCGCTGCCGAACAGGGATGCGAGCTGCCCCACGAGTCGGCCCGGCTGCACGTCACCGGCCAGGCCACCTACACCGACGACATCCCCGAGCTGCGCGGCACGCTGTACGCCGCGCTGGTGCTGTCGCCGGTGGCGCACGGCGAACTGCTGGGCGAAGGCATCGCACGCTCCTCGCTGCTGGCGCAGCCCGGCGTGGTGGCGGTCTTCACCGCCAGCGACATTCCCGGCGAGAACAACTGCGGGCCTATCGTCCACGACGATCCGTTTCTGGCCGACGGCAAGGTTCAGTTCCTGGGCCAGCCGGTGGCCGTGGTGGTGGCCCGCAGCATGCTCGACGCCCGCCAGGCGGCCCGCAGTGCGGTCGTCGCGGTGCGGGAACTGCCCGCGATCCTGAGCATCGATGAGGCCTTGGCCCGGCAGAGCTTTGTGATGCCGTCCAAGGGCATCACGCGCGGCCAGCCCGATCAGGCGATCGCCGCCGCACCGCACCGCGTCCGGGGCCGCACCGAATGCGGCCAGCAGGAACAGTTCTATCTGGAGGGCCAGATCGCCTACGCGGTGCCGCGCGAGGACGGGCAGCTCACGCTGTACGTCTCGACCCAGCACCCCGACGGCAACCAGCGCGAGGCCGCCGCGGCGCTGAAGCTGTCGGCCAAGGATGTGGAGGTGATCTGCCGGCGCATGGGCGGCGGCTTTGGCGGCAAAGAGGGCAATTCGAGCATCTTCTCGCAAAGCGCAGCGCTGGCCGCCTTCAAGCTACAGCGTCCGGTCAAGCTGCGCGTCAACCGCGACGATGACATGATGATCACCGGCAAGCGCCATGACTTCCGGATCGACTACGACTGCGGCTTCGACGACAGCGGCCGCATCCTTGGCGTCGACGTGGTGCTGGCCTCGCGCTGCGGCTACAGCACCGACTACTCGGGACCGGTCAACGACCGCGCGCTGCTGCACATCGACAACTGCTATTACCTGCCCAACCTCAGGATCATCAGCCACCGCTGCAAGACCAATATGCAGAGCGCCACCGCGTTTCGCGGTTTCGGTGGTCCGCAAGGCATGTTCGGCATCGAGACGGTGATCGAGGAGATCGCGCACAAGCTCGGCATGGATCCGCTCGAGGTGCGGCGCGCCAACCTGTACCGTGATTCCGCGCTCTCGGGCGACAGCGGCTCCATGACGACGCAGTACGGTCAGACGATCGAGGACTGGATCGGCGACCAGGTGATCGAGCAGGTCGCGACTGAAGCCGGCTACACAGCGCGCCGCGAAGCCGTCAATCACTACAACGCGCAGAGCAAACACCGCAAGCGCGGCCTGGCGCTGGTGCCGCTCAAATTCGGCATCTCGTTCACCGCCACCATGCTCAACCAGGGCGGCGCGCTGATCAACATCTACCAGGACGGCTCGGTCAGCGTGAACCACGGCGGCACCGAAATGGGGCAGGGCCTGAACACCAAAATGGCGCAGGTGGCGGCCGACGGCCTGGGCATTGCGGTCAGCCTGGTGCGCGTGACCGGCACCGACACGCAAAAAGTTCCCAACGCCAGCGCCACCGCAGCCTCCAGCGGCGCCGACATCAACGGTGCGGCGATCAACAATGCCTGCGAGCAACTGCGCACGCGCCTGCAGCCGGTGGCTGCCAGGCTGCTTGCGTGCGACGCTGGCGCAGTCGAGTTTTCCGGCGGCTTTGCGCGCGCGCTCAAGGGAGCCGGCGCGGCGACCGCGGCGCAGCCGGTGCCATGGCAGACGGTGGTCAAGCAGGCCTGGCTGGACCGCGTTGGCCTCAGCGTCACCGGCTTTTACCTGACGCCCGACATCAAGTACGACTTCAACACGCTGCAGGGCCGCGCCTTCTACTACTACTGCTACGGGGCCGCGGTGAGCGAGGTCGAGATCGACACCCGCACCGGAGAGTGGTGGCTGAAGGCGGTGGACATCGTGCATGACGTCGGCCAGAGCATCAACCCGGCGATCGACAAGGGCCAGATCGAGGGCGCCTACATCCAGGGCATGGGCTGGCTCACGATGGAGGAATGCATCTGGGACAAGCAGGGCAAGCTGCTCACGCACGGCCCGAGCACCTACAAGATCCCGGTCGCCAGCGATGTGCCCGAGCACTTCAGGGTCAGCCTTTTTGACGGCAAGAACGTCCGGCCGACGCCGTACCGCAGCAAGGCCACCGGCGAGCCGCCGCTGATGAACGCGCTGTCCGCATTTTTTGCATTGCGCGATGCCGTCAGCGCCTCGGCCGGGCACCGCGCGCGCGTCGACCTGATCGCGCCGGCCACGCCCGAGCGCATCCTGCTGGCCTGCGAGCGCGCCAAGGCTGCCCGCCAACCGGCTTGAGCCGACTACTGCACCGGGGCCGCCGCTGGAGGCGGCGTTGACGTGCTCCACTGCCGCTACTTGACGGCCGCACCGCGCATCCGATGCGCGACATAGAGCAGGCTGGCCGTCGCCAGCACGGCGCACACCAGCACCGGCACCACCAGCTGCTCGGTGCTGAAACCCTCGCCCTTGAGAACGCGCAACATCAAGGTGTTTTGCGCCAGCGCCGGCACCCACAGATGCCAGGCCTCTTCGCCGGTCTGGTTCAACATCGACACCAGCGGCAGCAGCGACACCACCAGCACCACCGCGGTGCTGTTGGCCTGCGCTTCCTTGACGCTCCGGCACGAAATGGCCACCGCCATCAGCACCGCCGAGACCGCTGCCGCAAACGGCAGCAGAACCACCAGAAACAGGCCCACCTCGCGCCAGCCGAACTGGAACATCGCCTGCAGGTTGTCGCTGCGCAGCAGCCATTGTCCCGGCACAAAACTGACACAGCTGAGCACCGCGATGAACATGCTGACCGCCGCCACCGCGCCCCATTTCCCCAGCACCAGGGCGACACCGGCCACCGGATTCATCAGCAGCGGCTCGAGCGAGCCGCGCTCACGCTCGCCCGCGGTGCTGTCCAGCGCCGCATTCATCGCGCCCGAGACCACCGCCAGCAGCACAAAGAAGGCCAGCATGCCGGTCAGTTGCGCCGAGCGCGATTGAGTGCCAGCCAGATCGCGTTCCTGCACTTTCATCGGCTGCAGCAGCCCGGCCGACACGCCCCGCACGGCCAGGCTCAGGGCCACGCGTTCGTTGCTGAAGCCCCGCAGCAGCTCGATCACGCGTCTGGCACCCGACTGGCTTTGCTTGTTCGAGCTGTCGCTCACCAGCTCGAGTTCCGGCGTGTCGCCACGCAGCAGCGCCGCCTCGAAGTCTGTCGGTATCACCAGCACCGGGTCGCCCAGCTTGGAGTTGCGCATCAGTTGTTCGTAATCAACCGGCGCCTCCCTGATGCGCCAGGTCTGGCGCAGCAGATAGTTCTTCAGGCTCGGCGCCTGCTCGATATGGACCAGCACGATCTCTCGCTGCTCGGCCTTGTCCTCCAGCTTGGCCACCAGGCTTGAGAGCAACATCAGCATCAGCGGCCCCATCATCACGCTGGAGATCAGCACCACCAGCAGTGTGCGACGGTCTCGCGCGGCGTCGAGCAGCTCCTTGCGAAAGACGGTCCAGGCCTGCAAGACAGCGTTCATGGCAGGCTCCGCTCGGCAGGCTCCGGTGCCCCTGGGGGAAAGGCCAGCTTGACGAAGGCCTCTTCAAAATCATGCTCGCCAGTGCGCTGCAGCAGCTCGGCGACGCTGCCGCTGGCCACGCTGGACCCCTGCGACATCACCACCACGCTGTCGCACAGACGCTCAACCTCCTGCATGATGTGGGTCGAGAAGAGGATGCATTTGGAGCCGCCCTCGGGCGTGCGCAAGAATCGCAGGATGTCGCGCAGCGCCCGCGTGGCCAGCACATCGAGGCCGTTGGTCGGCTCGTCGAGCACGATGTGCGCCGGGTCATGCACCAGGGCCCGGGCCAGCGCCGTCTTCATGCGCTCGCCCTGGCTGAAGCCCTCGGTGCGCCGCTCCAGCAGCGGCTTCATCTCCAGCATCTGCGCCAGTTGCTCGGCGCGGGCATGGGCGGCTTCCCGGCTCATGCCCTGCAGACGCCCGAAGTACACGATGTTCTCGCGCGCGCTCAGGCGCGGGTACATGCCGCGCGTGTCGCTCAGAACCCCCATGCGCGCCACCGCCAGCCGCGGCTGCGCGGCCACATCGATGCCATCGACCGTCATGCGCCCCGCGCTCGGCGTGATCAGCCCCGCCAGCATGCGCAGCGTGGTGGTCTTGCCGGCGCCATTCGGGCCGAGCAGCCCCGTGATCTGCCCGTCTGGCGCGTCCAGGCTGACATCGCGCACGGCGTGCACCCGCGTCGGTACCTTGCGCTTGAACGTCATGGATTTGAGCGAAAGCGTCGCGCGCGCCGCCGCCGGGACCGCGAAGCTGCGCGCCAGATGTTCGATCCGGATCATGGTCTGCCCTGTTGCACGGCATGCACCGGTACAAAGGCCGGTGGGCGGGGAATGGCGCTGGCACAGCCGGTGTCCAGCGCAAGCGCGGCGGCGTCTTCAGGCGCGTCGACAAAGCGAAACAGCAGCTCGTGCATGCAGCCCAGGCTCAGCACGCCATGACCGGCGTTGGGAACGACCACGTGCCTGGCGCTGGCGCCCAGCGCCTTGGCCACGCGCGCGCCATGACGCGGCGGCGTCACCGGGTCAACCCCGCCACTGAGCAGCAGCGCCGGCGCTGCGGTGGGCGGCACCGTGTAGAAGGCAGCGGGCACCGCGCCGCGCGGCCAGTAGCCACAGGTCCGGAGGTACTGCTGCGAAAAGGCCTGCCCGAAATCGGCCCCGCCCGGCGTTTCAGCATTCATTCGCGGCAGATCCTCGGCACAGAGCACCGAAAAGTGCATGCCTTCGGCCATGCGCCTGGGCCCGCGCTGCTCCAGCATCGTGCCCAGGCCCAGCAAGGCCTCAAAGCGTCCTTGCGCGGCCTGCTGCAGCGCGTACGGCAAGGCGGCGGCCAGCGCCGGCGCGTAGAGCGGGCCGCGCACGCCGTCGAGCAGCGACTGCCGCGTCAGCAGCACGCGCTGGACTTCCCCGCTCAGCGGGTCGGCCACCGGGACTTCCCTGGGCAGGCTGGCCAGCAGCGCGAGCCAGTCGGCCCGCAGGGTCGGGTAGCTGCGCGTGCAGCCGGCATCGGCCTCGCAGGACACCAGCAGCGCCTGCAGCGCGGCCTGGTTGTCGCCCGACGCGCTCTGCGGCAAGGCCATATCGGGCGGCGCCACACCGTCGAGCACGCTGCGGCGCACCGTCGGCCCGAATTGGCGCATGTACTCGAGTGCGGCGCGCGTGCCATAGGAAACGCCGACCAGATTGATGCGGGGCGCAGCCAAAGCCTGTCGCACCGCGTCCAGATCCTGCATCGCCAGTGTGGTGGTGAAGAAGCGAAGGTCGCCATAGGGCAGCTTCTGCAGTTCGGCCAGGCATTGGCGCAATCGTACTTGGCGGCGCTCGGTATCGATCTGCTGCGCCAGCGTCGCGCCCCGGTCTTCGGCGCACAGCAGCGGCGCCGATTGGCCGGTGCCGCGCTGGTCCACAAACACCAGATCGCGCCGGTTGTTGAGGCGACTCATCATCTGCACCATCATTGGCGCCACCGAAATCGCGCTTTGCCCCGGCCCGCCCGCCAGCAGGAACACCGGGTCGGGGAGCTTGCGCCGCGCCAGCGCCGGCACCACGACGTAATGAATGTCGATCTTCGTGCCCGCCGCTTGCGCCGGATCGAGCGCGCGCTCTATCACGCCGCACTGCACCTCGGTCTTGATGCCGGCGACCCGGCACGGCTTCAGACCCGGCTGCGCCAGGGCTGCCGGCGGCACAGCCAGCATCAGCGTGAGGCCTGCTGGAAGCAGCGCGCGCAGAAACCATTTCATCGGGTGACAGAACATTGTGGGCACAGGGTGGAGTATGCCGCGATCCGCACCGCCGCCTGTCAACCCTCCATTCCCCGCTTCAACCGCCATTGCTTGACCAGGGCATAGATCGCCGGTATCACGGCCAGCGTGAGGACTGTCGATGAGATCATGCCGCCGACCATGGGCGCGGCGATTCGGCTCATGACTTCGGAGCCGGTTCCGGTCGCCACGCCAGCCAGTGCGATAAAGCCGACCGCCACCGCCACCGACAGGTTGTAACCCAGCAGCCACATCAGCCAGA
>JBMOJJ010000466.1:0-2418 GCA_049315845.1 Rhodoferax sp. | reverse complement strand
TGCCGGCTGCACCCGATTTCATCGCGCACCTCAAACGCAAAGCCGGCTTGCCGTCTGATTTCTGGGCCAGCGGGGTCAGGCTGCACCGGTATGCGGTGACAAAATGGAAAGAGGGCGAGTGCGCATCCGAGGCTCAGACCGGACGGCCCGCAGGAGACGCGTGATGCGGGAATCGAACTACCCGGCCCGCTACTGGCACCTGATCCCCGACGGACGCATGCAATGCGACCTGTGCCCGCGCGACTGCAAGCTGCACGACGGCCAGCGCGGCGCCTGCTTTGTCCGCGCGCGCCGCGGCGGGCAGATGGTTCTGACCACCTATGGACGATCCTCGGGCTTTTGCATCGATCCGATCGAGAAGAAGCCGCTCAACCACTTCTATCCGGGCACCAGCGTGCTGTCCTTCGGCACCGCCGGCTGCAACCTGGCCTGCAAGTTCTGCCAGAACTGGGACATCAGCAAGTCGCGCGACATGGACCGGCTGATGGACGAGGCCTCGCCCGAGGCGATCGCCTCGGCGGCGCTCGAACATGGCTGCAAGAGCGTGGCCTTCACCTACAACGACCCGGTGATCTTTGCCGAGTACGCGATGGACGTGGCCGATGCCTGCCATGCGCGCGGCGTCCAGACCGTTGCGGTGACGGCCGGATACCTGCACGCGCCGGCGCGACGCGACTTCTTCAGCAAGATCGACGCCGCCAATGTCGACCTGAAGGCCTTCACCGACGACTTCTACTTCAAACTGACCGGATCGCATCTTCAGCCGGTGCTCGACACGCTGCTCTACCTCAGGCATGAAACCAAGGTCTGGTTCGAGATCACCACGCTGCTGATCCCGGGCCACAACGACTCGGAGGACGAAATCACCTCGCTGTGCGACTGGATCAGGGAGCACCTCGGCGCCGACGTGCCGCTGCACTTCTCGGCCTTCCATCCGGACCACAAGATGACGGACGTGCCGGCAACGCCTGACGCGACCTTGGTGCGAGCACGCAGGATAGCGCTGATGCAGGGACTGCACTACGTCTACACCGGCAACGTGCACAACATCGAGGGCGATACCACCTTCTGCCCGCACTGCGCCGGGCCGCTGATCGTGCGCGACTGGTACCTGATCAAGCAGTACCGTCTGCGGGCCGACGGCCACTGCCCCGATTGCGGCGGCGCTGTCGCCGGCTGCTTCGATGCGCAGGCCGGTCACTTTGGCCGCCGACGCATTCCGGTGGCCATCGGCGCCTGAGCAGAGTCCGCCATGAACACCGGCAGCACGCAAGAACTGGTCCGGATCCCGGTCGATGAGGTCGCGATCGAGGGCCTGCTGGGCCTGCTGGACCTGCTCACCGCCGCCGAGGACGTCAATGACCAGACCAGACCCGCTTCGACATTACGCTGCTGACGCGCAGGCTGCTGGCTGCCACGCGCTGGGTGCGCCGGCAGGCGGCGACACGTGCGCTGCCGATCGGTTACTTTGGCGCCAGCACCGGAGCGACGGCGGCGAAGAGGTGCTGCGGCTGAACCGCGCGGCCTACGCCGGTATGCGCTGCAGCAAAGAGCTCAGCGTGATCCCCGGAGCCACCCATCTGTTCGAGGAACACGGCACGCTGGAACAAGTGGCAAGCCAAGCCACAGCCTGGTTCAGCCGTTACCTGCAAGCTTGAGCTTGTCACACTGCGCTAGCCCCGGGACCCTTTCAGTATCCGGACCACCTCTTCGTCTTCAACCTGTCCGAAGTGACGGTAAAACTGACCCACGGCCTGAAAGAAAGCGGGCGTTTCCAGACAAACCACTTCGTCCGCCAGATCGGCCACCTTGGCCACCGTATCGGGCGGTGCGACCGGTACGGCGCAGATCAGCTTGGCCGGCTTGCGCTCACGCAAGCCGTGCAGGGCCGAGATCATGGTGGCTCCGGTGGCCAGGCCATCATCGATAACGATCACGATGCGCCCGGCCGGGTCAAGAGGCGGCCGGATCGGCGTGTACTGTGCACGGCGCGCGCGAATGGTCTGCAGTTGCAGCCGCTTTTCCGATTCCACATAGTCGGTGTTCGCACCATAGCTCGCCGCGTAGTCGGCCAGATAGGTCCAGCCGCTCTCATCGACCGAGCCAATCGCCAGTTCCGGCTGGTGCGGCGCGCGCAGCTTGCGCACCAGCACCACATCGAACTCTCCATCAAGTCGGTCCGCAACGATCCTGGCCATCGGCACCGCACCGCGCGGAATGGCCAGGATCAGCGGGTTCTTTCCGCGGTAGGACTTGAGCCGCTCGGCCAGACGGCGGGCCGCCTCATCGCGGTCGGAAAACATGGTCGGACCCTCCCTTATCGTGCGCTCTGCAATGACGCGTCAAGTCTGCGCAGCTGCCCATTCGATGACTTGATTTTTCGCAACACGGCGCCCGCCTGCGCGACTATTCTGAAAC
>JBMOJJ010000116.1:0-10807 GCA_049315845.1 Rhodoferax sp. | reverse complement strand
GCTTTTGCGAGCATATTGCGTCGAGCTTCGTCATTCTGATGCGCTCGCTGGGGATACCGGCGCGCATCGTCACCGGCTATCAGGGCGGAGAGAGCAATGCGATCGGCGGCTTTCTGCTTGTGCGCCAAAGCGATGCCCATGCCTGGGCCGAGGTCTGGTTCGCCGGGCGCGGCTGGGTCAGGGTCGATCCGACCGCTGCGGTGGCGCCGGGCCGTGTTGCAGAGCTGCAGCGCCTTCCTGTACCGCGCGGTCTGATAGCCAGCGCGCTTTTGGGCAGCGTGAACCCGGCACTGCTCCTGAACCTGCGCGCGCTGGTGGACGCGGTGAACAATGGCTGGAACCAGTGGGTGCTGAACTACACGCAGGGCAAGCAACTCGACATGCTGCGCCATATCGGCTTCGAATCACCGGGTTGGGAACAGCTAAGCTACCTGCTGATCGGCATCGTGGTGCTGTCCAGCCTGGCCGGCGCCGGCTGGACGCTGTGGGCACGCCGTCGCCAGGACCCTTGGTTGAGGCTGCTGGCAAATGCCGCCAAGCATTTGCGCAGGCAAGGGCTCAGCATCGCGCCCAACAGTCCGCCCCGGCGCATCGCGGAGCAGTTGCGGCAGCAGCGCGGCCTGCAGGACCCCTGGGTTGCGGCCCTGCTCGATTGGCTGCTGCGACTTGAAGCCCACCGTTACGCGCCGCAAGGCGCGCAGGGCGTCGACCTCGCTACACTGCAATCCGAATTCAAAAAACTGATGCCGCGCAAGTGATTACCAAGATTCAATTCACTGTTGCCCTGCTCATCACCGGCAGTATCATCTCCGGCGCGGCCGAGCCAACGCACAGGGCAAAGAAGAAGCGCGCCGTTGCGGGGACGTCCGGACAGGCGGCGCAGTCGGGCGTGAGCTACGCGCAGCGCGAAGATGTGATGCTGGCGGCCGACGACATCGCGGCGCGGCGTGATCTGGAGCGCGACTGGGTGCGCCAGGCGATGTCGCAGGCGCGCTATCTGCCACAGGTTGCCAGACTGATTCAACCGCCGCCAAGCGGCACGGCAAAGAACTGGGCGCTTTACCGCAGTCGATTCATCGAGCCGATCCGCATCAGGGCCGGCGTCAAGTTCTGGCGCGACAACCGGGACAGCCTGAGCCGAGCCGAAAAGGAGACCGGCGTGCCGGCCGAGATCATCGTCGGCATCCTCGGTATCGAAACCCTCTATGGTCAGCAAATGGGCAATCTTCGGGTGATTGACTGCCTGACGACCCTGGCTTTTGATTTTCCTGCCAACCACCCGCGCGCGCAGGAGCGCAGCCTGTTCTTCAAGACCGAACTTGAACAATTCCTGAGCCTGACACACCGCACCGGCGTCGATCCGCTGACTCCGCTGGGCAGCTACGCCGGCGCGATGGGTTTGCCCCAGTTCATGCCCTCAAGCTGGGTCAGGCACGCGCTGGATTACGATGGCGACAGCAGGATCGACCTGTTCGGCAGTCCGGCCGATGCGATCGGCTCGGTCGCCAACTATCTGAAGGCCTTCCAATGGCAGGCCGGCATGCCGACCCACTTTCCGGTGCGTCTGGACGGCGACAAGCTTGATCTCGATACGCTGCTGGCGAACGACATACTGCCGACGTTGAGCGTCGCCAGCCTGACCGCAAAAGGGGTCGTGCTCGATGGTGCCGCGCTGCGGCATCACGGTGCGCTTGCGCTGATTGAACTGCAGAACGGAAATTCCAGGTCGACCTATGTTGCCGGCACCGACAACTTCTACGCCATCACCCGCTACAACTGGAGCAGTTACTACGCGATGGCAGTGATCGAACTGGGGCAGGAGATTGCGCGCGCGATGATCCGTTGAGCTCGGGACAAACTCAGCGCCGTCGGGTCGTGATCCATTGATCCGACTGCTTGCCCAGCAGGTTGGGAAACGCTGTCTCGTGCTCCATCGCAAGCATGAACAGCGCATTCAGAACCGGTCCCGGAAATCCCGCCCGCGTGCCACCCCGGGTATCGGTCTGCAATTCATCAATGAAGGAGTTGAATTCGGGGCAGCCCCAGAACAACTTGAGCTTTCTTCCTATGTGGGCAAAAGCATCGTTGATGACGACAAAATTCTTGTTGTTTTCGATCACATCCAAGCCTCTAGAAGCGTTTGACCGTCACGACGATGAAAAGGAGGATGACCGCACCCAGCATGATGATGAAGATCGGATGGGCCCCGGAGCGGCGCCTGCGCTTTTGATCGAAGTCCCCGGGTATTAAATCCGACGGTATTGTTGTATCCCTGTCCATGCAGATCCCTTTCGACTTGCCGTTGGCGCATTCTAGGGGGTAACGGCGGCTCGGCAAGTGCTGGATGCGCCGCTTGCCCCGCATCCGGCAGAAGTGCCACAGGACGGGAACCGGCGTGTGCCTTGCGTTCAGTCAGTCATCCAGTGCCGCATCAAGACCGGGGAACAGCACATCGGTAAAGCCGAAGCGCGTGAAATCGCGCACCCGCATCGGATACAGCTTGCCGATCAGATGGTCGCACTCGTGCTGCACCACGCGGGCGTGAAAGCCCTCCACCGTGCGCTCCATCGGGTCACCATACTGATCGAGGCCGGCGTAGCGAATACGCGAATACCGCGGCACCACTGCGCGCAGGCCTGGCACCGACAGGCAACCCTCCCAATCCTCAACCTCCATCGGCACCGGATCCTGCGGGCTCGGCCCCAAGGGCGTGATGACAGGGTTGAGCAGCACCGTTCTGGGCACCGGCGGCGCCTCAGGATAGCGCGGGTTGCGCGCATCGCTGCCAAAAATCACAAGCTGCAGATCAACCCCGATCTGCGGCGCGGCGAGCCCTGCACCGTTGACCGACAGCATCGTGTCCAGCAGATCCGAAACCAGCAAGTGCAGCTCGTCACTGTCAAATACAGTTACCGGTCGGGCGACGCGCAGCAGTCGTGGGTCGCCCATTTTCAGAATCTCACGCAGCGCCATCAATCAGCTCCTTCAAACCGTCTTCGTCGATCACCGCGACCCCGTGCTCCCGCGCTCGGTCCAGTTTGCTTCCGGCATCGGCTCCGGCGAGCAGAAACGAGGTCTTGCGACTGACCGAGCCGGCCACTTTTCCACCCGCCAGTTCAATCAGGTCCTTCGCTTCGTCACGCCCCATGCCCGGCAGCGTGCCGGTGATGACAAAGGTCATGCCCGACAGGGGCTTTCGGCTTTGCGGCGCAGGCTCACCCTCTTGCCACCTGACGCCGCAGGCGCGCAACTGCTCGACGACCTCGCGGTTGTGCGCCTGGTCAAAGAACGTGCGCACGCTGCGGGCCACGACCGGGCCGATATCGCTGACCTCCAGCAATTGCTCGACGCTGGCATCCATGATCGCGTCAAGCTTGCCAAAATGTCGGGCCAGCTCTTTGGCCGTCGCCTCGCCGACATGGCGGATGCCCAGGCCAAACAGGAACCTCGGCAGTGTTGTCTGCTTGGATTTTTCAAGGGCGTCAAGAATATTGCGCGCGGATTTGTCGGCCATTCGCTCCAGGCCGGCGAGCGAAGTCAGGCCCAGCCGGTACAGGTCAGGCAGGATGCGAATCACGTTGCCGTCGATCAGCTGGTCGACCAGCCTCTCCCCCAGGCCCTCGACCTCGACAGCGCGCCGCTGCGCAAAATGCAGGATCGCCTGCTTGCGCTGGGCGCTGCAAAACAGGCCACCGCTGCAGCGATAGTCCACCTCGCCTTCCTCGCGCGTCGCGGTGCTGCCGCAGACCGGGCATTGACGCGGCATGCTGAACTCTTTGGCATCTTGCGGGCGCCGGTCGAAAAGCACAGCCACAACCTCGGGAATGACATCTCCGGCGCGCCGCACGATCACGCTGTCGCCGACCCGGACGTCCTTGCGCCGCGCTTCGTCTTCGTTGTGCAGCGTCGCGTTGGTGACGGTCACCCCGCCGACAAATACCGGCGCCAGTTTCGCCACCGGGGTCAGCTTGCCTGTCCGGCCGACCTGGACGTCGATCGCCATCACCGTGGTGATCTGCTCCTGAGCCGCAAACTTGTGCGCGACCGCCCAGCGCGGCTCGCGCGTCACGTAGCCCAGCCGCGCCTGCAGCGCCAGACTGTCCACCTTGTAGACCACGCCGTCGATGTCAAAGCCAAGCTGATCACGCTGGGCGGCAATCCATTCGTAGTAGCGCATCAACTCCTGCGCGCCGAGCGCCGGGCGGACCAGATCCGACACCGGAAAGCCCCAGGCCTTGAGGGTTTGCAGCAGCTGAAAATGCGATTCGAAGATCGGGGCCGGCAAACCGTCCGAGCGCCAGTCGCCCAGCCCATAGGTGAAAAAACTCAAGGGGCGCTGGGCCGCAATCGCAGGGTCGAGCTGGCGCACCGCGCCGGCGGCGGCATTGCGCGGGTTGACGAAGGTCTTCTGACCCTTCTCGCGCTGTCGGTCATTGAGCGCCGCAAAGTCGTCGCGTCGCATGTAGATCTCGCCGCGCACCTCCAGCAGCGCCGGCACGCTGTCCGGCAGGCGCAAGGGGATCTGTCCAATGGTGCGGATATTCTGCGTCACGTCTTCGCCCACTTCCCCGTCGCCGCGGGTGGCGGCCTGCACCAGGATTGCCCGCTCGTAGCGCAGACTGATGGCCAGGCCGTCGAACTTGGGCTCGGCCACATAGGCCACGGCCGGCATCGTGTCGTCGAACCCGAGTTCGCGACGCACGCGCGCATCGAAGTTTTGCGCGCCGCCGGCCCCGGTGTCGGTCTCGGTGCGAATGCTGAGCATGGGCACCGCATGGCGGACACTTGCAAACGAGTCAAGCGCGCGCCCTCCGACGCGCTGGGTCGGGGAGTCTGGCGTCGCCAGTTCGGGATGCCGCGCCTCGATCGCCTGCAGTTCCCGAAACAGACGGTCATACTCGGCATCGGGAACCGCGGGATCGTCAAGCACGTAGTAGCGGTGCGCGTATTCGTGCAGCAGGCGCCTGAGCTGGGCCACCCGATCCGGCTCGGGCGCGCTGGCGTTCGTGGACCAATCCGGGCTCATGTCAGGGTTGCCGCTGGCGCCGGTTTCAGGAGAAGAGGCGTCGGGCCACGGCCGAGCCGGCTGACAGATCACGCTGATCGAGCCTGTCATAAAGCAACTCGAGCTCGCTTCCGATCTGCTCCATGGCCGCCAGCGAGAGCTGGATTCCGTTGTCATCCGTCACCACGCCGCCCATGCTTTCGGCCAGCAGGCCGGCCGCGTCGCACATGCGCCTGAACGCCTGCTCCTTGCGGTCGACCTGGGCCACGTCCAGACTGATGACAAGCTCCCGAATCGCCGACTGCGCCGGATCGTCGGCCATCGCCGCCTGCGTGTTGAAACTCAGGCCCAGCACCGCCGGCAGGCCCGGCAGACTGGCGGGTATCACCATGCGCCCGGGTATCACGCCCGCGACAAAACCCAACCGCGAGGCGTTTTGCTGAACATACCCCGGACTCCACGCGGCGTCGCGAGCGCGCAGCACAAAGCCGAGCTGGGCATCGTGTTCGCCGGCAAACTGATCCAGTTCGCGGGCCCGTGCCACCTCTTCCCGCATTTCCGGAAAATCCGGCGTGCCATTGATGGCATCGCAAAAGGCCTGCGTCTTCATCGCAAACTCGGAGTATTCAATGTCGTTGAGGGGGCCAGATCGGTTGGCCAGCTGCACACCGGCCTGGAACGCGTTGTAACGCTGGCCCGCCAGCGGAGTTTCCCATTGTTCGCCGACCTGGTTGAAGCCTTCGATGAAGAACGGTTTGCCGCCGGCGCGGCGCGTCGTCGGCATCGCCGCCAATGCGGCGTCACCGGACACCGTCTCCTCCAGCGCAATGGACGCTAGCACGTCGATCAACGCATCCAGCGAGGGTTTGCTTTCCGGCGCGGCCAGCGGAAAATGGGCGAGCTCAAACGCAGTCGCGTCAAGTTCTGGCTCGATGCCGGCGCCGATCTGCTGCTGGCCGTCCATCTGTTCACCGCCTGCCGGCGCAACCGCCTGTCGCGGACGGTGCCGGTAGGCGGACCAGGCGCCGTGACCGACCATGGCCGCCAATACCAGACCACCCGCCACCGCCAGGCCTATCTGAAGATCACTCATCGCAATTACCCATCAGAATCAGTTCACCTCGGTCAACGATATGGCCGCATCCATGTCGACCGCGACAATGCGGGAGACACCCTGCTCCTGCATGGTCACGCCAATCAGCTGCTCGGCCATTTCCATCGCAATCTTGTTGTGGCTGATGAACAGGAACTGGGTTTCACGACTCATGCTCGCAACCAGCCTGCAATAGCGCTCGGTGTTGGCGTCATCCAGCGGGGCATCCACTTCGTCAAGCAGACAGAATGGCGCCGGGTTGAGTTGAAAGATGGCAAACACCAGGGCGATCGCCGTCAGCGCCTTTTCGCCGCCCGAGAGCAGGTGGATGGTCTGATTCTTCTTTCCAGGCGGTTGCGCAATCACCTGCACGCCGGAGTCAAGAATCTCTTCTCCTGTCATCACGAGCCGGGCATTGCCGCCGCCAAACAACTCGGGGAACATCCTGCCAAAATGCTGGTTGACGGCCTCAAAGTGGCGGCCAGCAAGTCCCGTGTTTCGCCGTCAATCTGCCGTATCGCTTCCACCAGCGTCGTCATCGCCTCATTCAAATCCGCGCACTGGGCGTCCAGGAACTGCTTCCTCTCGCTGGCGACGCCCAGTTCATCCAGTGCGGACAGGTTGACCGCTCCCAGCGCCTCGATCTCACGATGCAGGTCGTCGATCTCGCCCTGTAGCCGGCCCTGGCGCTGCGCGCCCTCGCCGACCGATTTGGCGAGCGCCTCGATGTCGGCTTTGGCGTCGACCAGCAGTTGGCTGTACTGTTCAAAACCGAGGCGGGCCGCCTGTTCCTTGAGCTGAAACTCGGTGATGCGCTGGCGCAATGGGTCAAGTTCGCGCTCGGTCTTGAGGCGAAGCTCGTCGCTGGCCCGCAATCTGGCCGTCAGATCATCGTACTCGCTGCGCTGCACCGCCAGCGCCTGCTCGCGCTCCAGCTTGACGGCCAGCGCGTTCTGCAGGCCTGCCTGCGCCACCACGTCATTGAGCTGGGTCAGCTCCTCGTCCGCCCGCCCGATCTCCTCGTTCACGGCATCGGTCTGACGCGCTGCGGTTTCGATCACGCGCGACAACTCCGAGCGACGCGCCAGCAGACTGCGCAACGCAAAGGCCGCTTCCTGCGCCTGACGCTCGAGCTGGCGCTGCTGCTCCCGCACATCGTTCAATTTGCGCTCGGCGGCGATCACCCTGTCGTCCAGTTCGGCGTGCCGTTCCTGGCTGTCGGCAAGCTGCGCGTCCAGTTCTTCAAATTGAATTTCCGCCTGAACCTGGCGCTCCTGCAGATCGCCGAGCTGCGCATCGACCTCTGCAAGATCGAGCGCAATCTGGGCACCGCGCAGGCGGGTCTGTTCGACCGCCTGCGCCAAGCGCAAGGTCTCGACCTGCAATTCATGGACCCGGCTCTGACACAGTGCGGCCTCGCGCCGGCTGACCACCAGCCGCTGAGACGCGTCGGCATAGGCGGCCTCGCTGCGAACCAGCGTGGAGCGGGTCTCGGCGGAGATCAGGCTCTGGGCCCGGTGCTGCTTCTCCGGATTCTCGATTTCCTGCGCCCTGGCCAGCAGACCCGCCTGCTCCGAATCGGGCGCGTAGAAACTGACGCTATGGGACCCCACCGCATGTCCGGCTTTGACGAAGATCCACTCGCCTGCTTGCAGCTTGTCGCGACTGGCCAGCGCCTCCTCAAAACTTGCGGCGGTAAAGCAGCCATGCAGCCAGTCTGTCAATAGCGCCTTCTGTCCGACATCGTTGATCCGCAACAAATCGGACAGGCGCGCCAGCGCGGGCGCGGGTCCGGTTGCGCGCAGCGCGGACGGCGGGCTGAAAAATGCCAGCTTGGCTGGCGGTGCGTCGTTGGCAAAAGCCCGCACCATGTCAAGACGCGAGACTTCCAGCGCCCCAAGACGCTCGCGCAGAGCTCCCTCCAGCGCGTTTTCCCACCCGGGCTCGGCATGGATGCGGCTCCACAATCCCTGCAGCGAGTCAAGTCCGTGGCGGCTCAGCCACGGCTGCAGCTTGCCATCGGTCTTGACCTTCGCCTGCAGGGCCTTGAGCGCCTCCAGTCGCGCCGAAAATTCCGCCAACCGGCCCGATTCGGTGTTGACGGCCTGTTGCTGCAGTCGCCGCGCTTCGTCAAGCGCGGGCACGCTCCTCTGCAGTTCATGCAGTTGTTCCTCTGCCAGGCTGGCTGCTGCCTGCGCTGCATCGAACTGGCTTTGCAGCTGTTGGATTGCGGCATCATCGGGCGCATCGAGCGCCCTGCCCTCAACGCTCAAACGCTCGCGCCGACCGCCCAACTGGCGCGCTTGTTCCTCAATGCTGCGCTGCTCCGCAGCCAGAACCTGAATCCTCTGCTGCACCTGGGCAACGCTGCCTCGCTGCTCGCTGGAAGCCTGCTGCGCCAGGCGAAAAGCCTGCTCCAGTTCGGGAACCTGCAGACCCTGCTCCTGCGTCTGCGCATCGAGAAGCTCCGCGTTTTCCTCGCCGGCAACAAGCTGTTCGGCAAGGCTCTCAATCTCATTCAAGGCGTCGACCTTGCGCTCGCCCCACTCCAGCGTCTGCTCCCTCAGAGTGATCAGACGCTGCTCCACGCGCTGACGACTCTCCACCACAAAGCGGATCTCGGCCTCCAACCGTCCCACCTCGCTGCTGGCCTCGTACAGCCTGCCCTGCGCCTGGTTGACTTGGTCACCGGCGGCGTAATGGGCTTGTCGCAGGGTTTCCAGTTCTGCCTCGATGTGCCTGAGGTCCGCGAGTCGGCCCTCCAGCGAATTGACGGCGGCTTGCGCGTCCGTCCTGACCTTGAGCTGCTCGCGCTCCGCGTCGCTTCGCTTGAGAAACCACAGCTGCTGCTGCTTGAGCGTCACGTCCGATGACAGCACATTGAACCTTTTCGCAATCTCGGCCTGACCCTGCAGCTTTTCAAGGTTGCCATCGAGCTCGCGCAGGATGTCCTCGACGCGCGTCAGATTGACCCGCGTGTCCTGCAATCGGCTCTCGGTCTCGCGTCGACGTTCCTTGTATTTGGAGACGCCGGCCGCCTCCTCCAGAAAAAGCCGCAATTCCTCCGGCTTGCTCTCAATGATGCGGCTGATCGTGCCTTGGCCAATGATGGCGTAGGCGCGCGGTCCCAGGCCAGTGCCGAGAAACACATCCTGCACATCGCGGCGGCGCACCGACTGGTTATTGATGTAATAGCTGCTGGTGCCGTCGCGCGTCAACACCCGCTTGACCGCAATTTCCGCAAACTGATTCCACTGACCGCCCGCACGGTGGCTGGCATTGTCAAACACCAGCTCGACACTGGCGCGACTGGCGGGCTTGCGACTGGTGGTGCCGTTAAAGATCACGTCTTGCATGGACTCACCGCGCAATTCGCTGGCGCGGCTTTCACCCAGCACCCAACGCACCGCGTCAATGATGTTGGATTTGCCGCACCCATTGGGACCCACTACACCGACCAATTTCCCAGGCAGTAAAAAATTTGTCGGGTCTGCGAAAGACTTGAAACCGGAGAGCTTGATCGAATTAAGACGCACCTAAAGCCCTTTAGAAAATGGAATAGTTAAAAAAATATCAGGCGGCTGCTTTTAAATCAGCATCGATCCAATGGCTCACTTCTGTCGACAAGCTTTGCAACGAAGGCAGGACTTTGGCAATTTCAAGCGTCAATTCCATCATTGGCGTGGTGCGACTCATGGCTTCGAGCTGAATCACTTGCTGGCTGAGCTCGGGCCCAGACAAAAAAGTTCCATAGCCTTTGAGCGCATGGAGCAATCGCTGAACGGGTTCCGCATCGCGCTGGGCCAAGGCTTCTCGCAATGAATTCAAGTCCTTTTCCAAGCTGTCTTGGAAAGTGAGCGCCAAAGTCAGCATCTGTGACTTGTCCATGGCGAATTCTTGCACTTTGCTGGTGTCGAGGTAACTGTACATAGCCCCCGATAATATCAGCCATGAACCCTCACCTTTCCCATTTGCAGCCCTACCCTTTTGAGCGCTTACGTCATTTGTTTACAGGCGTAAGCCCCAAGCCAAACTTATCCCCTATCAGCTTGGGCATTGGCGAACCGCGGCATCCCACGCCCGCCTTGGTTTTTGAGGCTTTACAGGCAAACATGAACGCTTTATCAGCTTATCCAGCCACTGCGGGCAGTTTGGCGCTGCGTGAGGCTTGTAGCAGTTGGCTTTCGCGTCGCTACCAAATCAGTGTGGATGCGGCCACGCAAATTTTGCCAGTGAATGGCTCGCGTGAAGCCTTGTTTGCGTTTGCGCAAACCGTTTTAGATGGTTCTGCAGGCGCTTTGGTGGTCTCGCCCAACCCGTTTTATCAAATTTATGAGGGGGCAGCCTTGCTGGCAGGGGCACAGCCTTATTTTGTCTCCAGCGTGGCGCAAAACAACTTTGCAGTGGATTGGGACAGTGTTCCCGCAGACATTTGGGCCCGAACAAAACTGTTGTTTGTATGCTCGCCTGGCAACCCCACGGGTGCAGTCATGCCATTGACTGAATGGCAGAAGTTGTTTGCCCTTTCTGATCAATATGGCTTTGTGTTGGCCAGCGATGAGTGTTACAGCGAAATCTACTTCGGCGACACGCCGCCCTTGGGCGGCTTACAAGCCGCCGCCTTGTCAGGCAGAACCGATTTTCAAGGCCTCATCAGTTTCACCAGTTTGTCCAAACGCAGCAATGTGCCCGGTATGCGCAGCGGTTTT
>JBMOJJ010000465.1:0-2426 GCA_049315845.1 Rhodoferax sp. | reverse complement strand
AGGCCGGATCTTGCACTGAACCCGGAAATATTGGAAAGTTTTTGCAATTTGTTTTTTTTGCAAAAATCGCACGCAAGGGCACCCCAAAGCATCCTCGGAGACTTCATAAACAGCCTGAAAGGCGCGACAAAATGGAGTCTTCAATTCAATCAACCAATGGCGTACAGCAAGCCGCGTATACCCCGCACTTGATCCCAACAGATCAGGAACAGTACGCACTGCCAGAGCGGGCATTGGCCGCACCGCTACAGGGTGTTGATAGTGAGGTCGGCACCCAGCCTGCGCTATCGACGGCACCAGTAGATTGCCAGGTTCTCAGCCACACATTTGCAAGCGCCGGTGAATCTGCGTTGTTCTGCTTCCAGAGCGGCTACCGCGTCGTGCCGTTTGATCCAGCCAGTAGATGCCCGGCGATGGGATTTGATGAATGGCTTGAAGGCCTGTCCGAAGAAAAGGTTATCAGCCACTGGGAGCAGTATCCAGACCACGATGTCGGGTGCCTTGTTGATGCCGACAGCATAGTGTTCAGTGTCGAGGGTCAGAAAGCGAGCACGGCTATACGCGAAATTGAAAGCGCTCACAGTGTCGTGCCCAATATGGTCGTCACCACCACAACGGGAGTCCTGCACTTTGTTCGGTGTGCCAAAGGGACCAGTGCTGCGTCGGAATCGCATGGTACTGACAAGCAGTCAGGCCGGATTGTTGTTAGAACTGAAGACAAGTTGGTAATGCTGCCATCTTGCGCCGATTACAGGGTAGGCGGGGGTCAGGCGAATGGTACGAGCGGCTCGACCGAAGTTAGCCAAGCATTTATCGACGCTGTTCTGCAGTACAACGCCAGCCTTCCCGACGTGCCTGCCGATGCGGACGCTGAAATGGTGGCCCCCAGCCCCACGCCAGTCGCAGCCAGTCCGACATTTTCGACAACCGGGCCGGAAGAAGCCGGTGAAAGTGGCGGAGTTGGTGTCCAGGACGATCCGACTCCCAACGGCACCGCTTCTACCGGCTTTACCGCTTCTGCGGGTCCCAGTTTGAAAAATGTCATTCCGGACTCGAAACCGGACCCAAGCACGCCGGACGCCGTCGATCCGACATTTTCGACAACTGGGGCGGTCGAAGCCGGTGAAAGTGGCGATATCGGAATCCAGGCTGGCACCGTTCCTGCCAGCACCGCTTCCACCGACTTTGCCGGCTTTGAAGCCCCCAGTTTGAAAAATATGAATCTGGACTCGGGTCTGCCGGTCCCGGTCGATCCGACATTTTCAGCAATTGGGGCGGTTGAAAGTGGAGAAGCTGGTGAAAGTGGTGTTCAACCCGCTGCGTTGGTCGCTGTCCCAACCGTACTCAATGACGACCAAACTTTCGGCTATACCTGGGACGACGATGTACTGACACCCAAGGCTGCAGAAAATCCAGTCATCACTGCGTTGAGGCTTGCCGGTCTCTACCTGAATCCTTTGGGATCAGGAGAGCACAGCGTCACCTGCCCATGGGCGCATGAACATGGCGATGGATCTGGCGACCATGCGACTTACTATGAACCCA
Organism: Rhodoferax sp.; assembly: GCA_049315845.1. Lineage (GTDB taxonomy): Bacteria > Pseudomonadota > Gammaproteobacteria > Burkholderiales > Burkholderiaceae_C > Rhodoferax. The sequence goes on along the minus strand of JBMOJJ010000465.1, from coordinate 881 downwards.
ACGAGTTCAATTCCACTGGTGGATTCAGGTGCCAGCACCCGCACCTTGAGCGGCACACTGCCAAGGACTTGCTGGAACTTCTTGGTGTTCCCAAGACCCAGGCAATGCACAAGCCATTGATTCGAATCATTACAGGTGACCTGCACTGTGTGGTGGCTGCATCAGAAAAGGTGTTGGAGGACCTGAGACGCTACTACCAGGCTGGAGGCATGCTTGTTTCCATAATCACCGATCCGTCCACCGGTGATCCGCGCATCTTGCCAACTACTTTGCAGGCATTGACAGGTGCATTGTCTGCTGCAGCGGTCTTTGAGAAGTTCGATGGTCGGTCAGGCGGCTGGGTGACCTGTGATCCACCGACGCGCCATGTTGGCATTCTCTACAAGCAGCAGGACTATCGTTACCTGTCGCCCCTGGTAGGCTTGGCACGCCAGCCATTCTTTCGCGAAAAAGATGGCGCTCTGGTCACGCAACCCGGCTATGACAAGGCGTCACAACGATTTGGCGTGTTCGACCCAAGTCAGTTTGTCATCCCGGAGCCAACCAAGGAAGCGGCATTGGAAGCACTGGCCATGCTGATGGAACTCCTGTCCGAGTTTCGCTTTGACAAGGACTGCGACAGGTCTGCTGCACTGTCTGCCATTTTTACGGCTACTGTCCGACCATCATTGCCTCAGGCACCCGCCTTTCACGTTACCTCGGTCATCTATGGCAGCGGCAAGTCCTATCTATGCAAACTGATTAGCTGTTTCGCCGGGCCAGCTGACAGTGTCAAGATAAGCTTTGCCACCACCTCTGACGAAGCTACCAAGTCTTTGATGTCGGTGTTGGTAAAGAACCCTGCTGTGGTCGAGTTCGACGACATGACGACGGACTGGATT
>JBMOJJ010000115.1:0-10849 GCA_049315845.1 Rhodoferax sp. | reverse complement strand
CGCAATAGCGCCGAGATGAACCGCTACCTGCTGGAGATCAAGACGCGCTATGGCGCGTTCAGCACTTTCTTTGTCTCGGATCGCAGCCGGAACTATTACACCGGCAGCGGCGTTCTGAAGCAGGTCTCGGCCACCGAGCCGCGCGACGCCTGGTACTTCCGCGTCAGCAGCCTGAAGGAAGACCACGAGATCAATGTCGACCCCGACATGGCCAATCAGGACGCGATGACGATCTTCATCAACTACAAGGTGTTTGATTTTGCCGGCAACTACCTGGGCGCCACCGGCATCGGTGTGACGACCGATGCGATGCACCAGCGGATCCGGCAATACCAGCAACGCTACCAGCGCACCATTTATTTTGTCGACAGTCGCGGTCGGTCGGTGGTTCTGGCGGGTGACACCCAGCTGAAGCAAGAGCCTGATCTGCACGATCGCCCGGGTCTGCGCGACATCATCGATCGCGTGCTGGCGGAAAAAAACGGCGGCTACCAGTACGAGGCCCACGGCACCAACCATCTGCTCAACGTGCACTATATTCCCGAGCTCAAGTGGTATCTTTTTGTCGAGAAGGATGAGTCCGAGGCGCTGGCCGAGGTCCGCCGGGTGCTCTACATCAACCTGAGCATTTGTCTGGTCATCACGCTGCTGGTGGTGATGCTGATGTACACATCGCTGGGGCGCTACCAGCGGCGCATCGAGACCATGGCGGCGACCGACGAACTCACCGGCATGCTCAATCGCCAGGCCTTCACGATTCTGGTGAGCCGGATGCTGGCGTCCCGTGAACGCGAGCCAAAACCGGTTTCGGTGCTGATGCTGGACCTCGACAACTTCAAGCGGATCAATGATCGCCATGGTCATGCAGCGGGTGATCGCGTGCTGTGCAGCGTGGCGCAGCAGCTGCAGCAGGGCTTGCGAAAATCCGACATCGCGGTGCGCTGGGGAGGCGAGGAGTTTCTTGCTGTGCTGGACAACTGCGAGATTGACGAGGCGCGCCAGACTGCCGAAAAGATCCGCCAGCGGATCGAGCGCGAAGCGGTCGAGTCCGGCGGCGCGCAGATCGCGCTGACGGTGAGCATCGGCGTCAGCCAGTTCAACGGCAAGGAACAGCTCGACCAGACCATCAGCCGCGCCGATGCCGGCCTCTACCTCGCCAAGAGCGGCGGGCGCAACCGTGTCTGCGTGGTGGATTCGACCGCGTAGACTTGCCGCATTTATTTTTTCAAGGAGCAGCAATGCCGATCACCAAGGGCTATCAACAACTGGTGGCCGAGGCCACGGCCGAGGTCAGGACCTATTCGGTGGCTGAAGTGCAGGCGCGCCTGAACGACGCCAACGTCCAGCTGGTCGACATCCGCGACATCCGCGAACTGGCCGATGGAACCGTGCTCGGCGCCTACCACGCGCCGCGCGGCATGCTCGAATTCTGGGTCGATCCGGCTTCGCAGTACCACAAGCCGCTGTTTGCCGACGAGTCCAGGGAATTCATCCTGTTCTGCGGCGCCGGCTGGCGCAGCGCGCTGGCGGCCAAGGCCTTGCAGGACATGGGCATGACGAACGTCGCGCATATCGACGGCGGCTGGGCCGAGTGGGTCAAGCAGGGCGCGCCGACCGAGACGCTGGAGCAGCAAAAGGCACGCCGCCCGAAGAAGAGTTGAGCCCGGACGCGGGGACGACATGCAATTTGAAGCCATTTTGTTCGACTGCGACGGCGTGCTGGTCGACAGCGAGCCAATCACCAATGGCGTGCTGCGCGAACTGCTGGCCGAATCCGGCTGGGTCATGACGGCGCAGCAGTGCATGGACACCTTTCTTGGCAAGACGCTGCGCGACGAGCGCAGCAGCATCGAGGCGCGCACCGGGCAGCCGATGACCGAGGCCTGGCTGGAACTGTTCTGCGAGCGGCGCAATCGCGAGCTGCAGGCGCGGCTGGAAATCATCGCCGGCGCCGGCGCGGCGGTGGCGGCCGCGCATGAGCACACGCGCCAGCGCATCGCCTGTGCGTCCGGAGCCGATCGCTTCAAGGTCGAGATGCAGCTGGCCAAGGTCGGCCTGATCGACTACTTCGAGGGCTGCATCTTCAGCGGCCACGAGATGGCGCGCTCGAAGCCGGCGCCCGATGTCTACCTGGCGGCGGCGCAGCACCTGCAAGCGGCGCCGCGCCAGTGCCTGGTGATCGAGGATTCGGCCACCGGCGTGCTTGCCGGTGCCGCTGCCGGCGCCACCGTCTGGGCCTACTGCCCGCAGCCGGAGCCGGCCGCCGCCTTGCGCCAGGCCGGCGCCAGCCTGCTGTTCGAGCACATGGCGCAATTGCCGGGCCTGCTGGCGCAGGCGCAAGCCTCGCCCTGACGGCTTTCTTCAGCCACGTGCCGACTGCCTGAACTCGGCCGGTGACTGGCCGACCCAGCCTCGAAAGGCGCGGATGAAGCTTTTTTCATTCAGAAATCCGACCGCCTCTGCCACCTGCTTGATCGGGCGCGCGGTGCGCAGCAGCAGGTCGCGGGCGCGCTGCTGCCGCACCTCGTCCTTTAGCGCCTGCAGTGTCGTGCCCTTTTCCTTCAACTGGCGGTGCAGCGTGCGCGCCGATACGTGCAGCAGCGCGGCCAGATCGCCGGCGCTTCGGCTGTGCGCCGGATGATTGACCAGCGCCTGGCGCACGCGTGTCAGCAGCAGGCGGTCGCGCCGGTACTGCAGCACGGTCAGCGGCAATGCGCGTTGCAGCATCTGGTTCAAGGCCTGTTCATCGCGGCGCAGCGGCAGCCCGAGGTAGCGCGCGTCGAAGCGGATGCACGCCGGGGACTTGCCAAACTCGGTCGGTCCCGGGAACAGCACGCGATAGACAGCGCTGTGCGCCGGCGCATCGAACGGAAACTGCGCGCCCAGCAGCGGCAGGCGCGAGTCGATCAGCCAGCAGGCCAGGCCGTGGATATTGCGCAGCACCGAGACCAGGCAGAACTCGCGCAGCGCGCCGAGTTCGCAGCGCTCGGTGATCGACAGGCTGGCCGTGTCGCCGCTGACCGTCAGCGTCAGCCCGATGTCGTCGGCGATCAGGCCGTGGTGGCGGCACCAGCGCTGCAGCGCCACGCCCAGGCTGGCCGCGCTGATCGAGGCGCGCGCCAGCATGCCATAGCTGCCCCAGGGCAGGCGCCGGCCGAACCAGCCCAGCGCCTCGTCATCGAGCTCCTGCATCGCGGCCGCGGAGATGCACTCCATCTGCGCGGCCGAGATGCGCGCTGCCGGATCGGACAGGTCTGCTGGCGCAATTTGTGCCAGATTCAGCGCTGCGACCGGGGATATTCCGCGCCGCGCATAGGCCAGTGCAATCGCATTGACAAAAGCGATCGGAGTGACCGCCTGCGTCGGGTTGGTGGCCGCTTTTTGCCGGAACGTCCGGGATTCGGGGTGCATGAGCACCAGTATGCGTTGATCTGGCACGATTTGCAACCTTGATGACGGTCCGGCGGCGCTTTGTTCTTCTATCCTCGGGGCGGTACACAATGGCGCCTTGAAGCCGCTGACGTTTTTGAACCTTGGAGAGAACAGCATGCCCGTTCTGGAGACGAAACTCAAACCCCGATCCGCCGAATTTCAGGCCAACGCCGCTGCGATGCGCGCGCTGGTGCAGGATCTCAACGTCCAGGTCGCCAAGGCGGCGCTCGGCGGCGGCGAGGCGGCCCGCGCCAAGCACACCGGGCGCGGCAAGCTGCTGCCACGCGATCGCATCCAGATGCTGCTGGATCCGGGCACGCCGTTTCTGGAACTCTCGCCGCTGGCGGCGATGGGCCTGTACCGCGACCGCGACGGCAGCGACAGCGCCGCCAGCGCCGGCGTGGTTTGCGGCATCGGCCGGGTCGAAGGCGTTGACTGCATGATTGTGTGCAACGACGCCACCGTCAAGGGCGGCAGCTACTTCCCGATGACCGTCAAGAAGCACTTGCGCGCGCAGGAAATCGCGCAGCAGAACCGCCTGCCCTGCATCTACCTGGTCGATTCGGGCGGCGCCAACCTGCCGACGCAGGACGAGGTGTTTCCGGACCGCGAGCACTTTGGCCGCATTTTCTTCAACCAGGCCAACATGAGCGCGCTGGGCATCGCGCAGATCGCGGTGGTCATGGGCAGTTGCACCGCTGGCGGCGCCTACGTGCCGGCGATGAGTGACGAGACCATCATCGTGCGCAACCAGGGCACGATCTTTCTCGGCGGCCCGCCGCTGGTGAAGGCCGCCACCGGCGAGGTGGTCAGCGCCGAGGACCTCGGCGGCGGCGACGTGCACACCCGCCTGTCGGGTGTTGCCGACCATCTGGCGCAGAACGACCTGCACGCGCTGGCGCTGGCGCGCCAGGCCATTTCGCACCTGAACCACAGGAAGGCGGTGCAGACGGCGGTGCTGGCGCCGAAGCCGCCGCGCTTCGCGGCCGAGGAACTGTACGGCGTGATTCCAACCGACACGCGCAAGCCCTATGACGTGCGCGAGATCATCGCGCGCGTCGTCGATTCGTCCGAGTTCCATGAATTCAAGCCGCGCTACGGCACCACGCTGATCACCGGCTTCGCCCACATCGAGGGCATGCCGGTCGGCATCATCGCCAACAACGGCATCCTGTTCAGCGAGTCGGCGCTGAAGGGCGCGCATTTCATCGAACTCTGCTGCCAGCGCAAGATCGCGCTGGTGTTCCTGCAGAACATCACCGGCTTCATGGTCGGGCGCAAGTACGAAAACGAAGGCATCGCGCGCAACGGCGCCAAGATGGTGACGGCGGTCGCCACCGCGCAGGTGCCCAAGTTCACGATCATCATCGGCGGTAGTTTCGGCGCCGGCAACTACGGCATGTGCGGGCGCGCCTACAGCCCGCGCTTCCTGTGGATGTGGCCGAACGCCCGCATCTCGGTGATGGGCGGCGAGCAGGCCGCCAGCGTGCTGGCGACGGTGCGGCGCGACGGCATCGAGGAGCGCGGCGGCAGCTGGAGCAAGGAGGAAGAAGAGGCGTTCCGCGCGCCGATCCGCGAGCAGTACGAGAGCCAGGGCCACCCCTATTTCGCCACCGCCCGCCTGTGGGACGACGGCATCATCGACCCGGCCGACACGCGCCGCGTGCTGGCGCTGGCCTTAAGCGCCGCGCTCAACGCGCCGATACCCGATACCCGGTTTGGCCTGTTCAGAATGTAAGGGGAAGACTCAGATGTTTAACAAGATTCTCATTGCCAATCGAGGAGAAATCGCCTGCCGCGTGGCGGCCACGGCGCGGCGCATGGCGATCAAGACGGTGGCGGTCTATTCCGATGCCGATGCCAACGCCAAGCATGTCAGCGTCTGCGACGAGGCGGTGCACATCGGCGCCAGCGCGCCCAAGGACAGCTATCTGCGCTGGCAGAAGATCATCGCCGCCGCGCAGGCCACCGGGGCCCAGGCGATTCACCCCGGCTATGGCTTTCTGAGCGAGAACGAGGAGTTCGCGCAGGCCTGCGTCGCGGCCGGCCTGGTCTTCATCGGCCCGCCCGCCTCAGCCATCAAGGCGATGGGCCTGAAGGCCGAGTCCAAGCGCCTGATGGGCCTGGCCGGTGTGCCGCTGGTGCCGGGCTACCACGGCGCCGATCAGGAGCCGGAGCTGCTGCAGCGCGAGGCCGACGCGATAGGCTACCCGGTGCTGATCAAGGCCAGCGCGGGCGGCGGCGGCAAGGGCATGCGCGCGGTCGACCGGAGCGAGGACTTCTCCGCCGCGCTGGCCAGTTGCCAGCGCGAGGCGATCAACAGTTTCGGCGATGACGCGGTGCTGATCGAGAAGTACGTGCAGCGGCCGCGCCACATCGAGATCCAGGTCTTTGGCGACACGCTGGGCAACTACGTCTACCTGTTCGAGCGCGACTGCTCGGTGCAGCGCCGGCATCAAAAAGTGCTGGAGGAAGCGCCTGCGCCCGGCATGACCGAGGAACTGCGCCAGCAGATGGGCGCCGCGGCCGTGGCCGCCGCCCGCGCCGTCAACTATGTCGGCGCCGGCACCGTCGAGTTCATCGTCGAGCAGCGCCCCGACGGCAGCATGAATTTCTTTTTTATGGAAATGAATACAAGGCTGCAAGTGGAGCATCCGATTACCGAAGCGATCAGCGGGCAGGACCTGGTCGAGTGGCAGTTGCGCGTGGCTGCGGGCCAGCCGCTGCCGCTGCGGCAGGACCAGCTCAGGATCAGCGGCCATGCGATCGAGGCCCGCATCTGCGCCGAGAACCCGGACAAGAATTTCATGCCGGCGACCGGCACGCTGCATGTCTACGAGTTGCCCGATTGCGTGAGCTTCGAGCGCGGCAACATCGGCTCCAGCGCGGTGGTGCGGGTCGACTCGGGCGTGCGCGAGGGCGATCCGATCTCGCCGTTCTACGACTCGATGGTCGCCAAGTTGATCGTGCACGGCGACACGCGCGCGCAGGCGCTGGCGCGCCTGGACGTGGCGCTGGCGCAGACCCACATCGTCGGGCTCAGCACCAACGTGCAGTTCCTGCGCAATATCGTGCAAAGCCGCTCCTTTGTGCAGGCCGATCTGGACACCGGCCTGATCCCGCGCGAGGAGGCGGTGCTGTTCAAGCAGGAGAAGGTCGGGCTCGCGCTGGCGGTCGCCGGCGCCATTGCCCAAACGCTGCTGCAGGAACAGGCCGGCGAGGCGCGCGTCGCCGCCCAGGATGCCTGGCTGGACCCGTGGGCGCGACGTGACGGCTGGCGCTCGCATGGCCCGAGCACGCGCCGCTTCGACTATGAATTTGCCGGCAGCGTGCAGGTGGTGCAGATGACCACGCTGCACGACGGCGCGCTGCAGCTCGCGATTGCCGGCGAGACCGAGAGCTTCGCGTTCGGCGCCGTGACGCAGGGCATCGATGTGAGACTGGGCGAGCGGCGCCAGATCCTCAATGTCTACCGCAATGGGGCGGTGCTACACATCTTCTCGGCGCAGGGCGCGACCCAGATCACGACCATTGATGCGCTGGCCCATGCGGGTGACAACCTGGTCGAGGGCGGTCGCCTGACCGCGCCGATGCCGGGTAAGGTGGTGTCGTTCGCGGTCAAGGCCGGCGACAAGGTGAAAATCGGCCAGGCGCTGGCGGTGCTGGATGCGATGAAGATGGAGCACACGATTGCCGCGCCGATGGACGGCGTGGTGGCCGAACTGCTCTACGCCCCGGGCGATCAGGTACCCGAGGGCGCCGAACTGCTCAAGCTGGTGGCGTGAGCGCCTGTTTTCAGGGTACGCTAAGGCCTCATGAAAATCACCTTTTGTTGTACCGGCACCAAGCCCGAGCCCTGGATCGAGGGCCTGTGTGCGGCGCTGCCCGGCGCCGAGGTCGAGGTCTGGCATGCCGGCGCGCCGGCTGCTGAGCACGCGGTGGTGTGGGCGCCACCGCAGCAGTTCTTCGACCAGCAAGCACAACTCAAGGGTATTTTCAACATCGGCGCTGGCGTCGATGCGCTGCTCAAGCTGCGCTTGCCGGCCGGCGCCACCGTGGTCCGGCTCGACGACGCCGGCATGTCGGTGCAGATGGCCGAGTACGTCTGCCATGCGGTGATCCGCCATTTTCGAGAGTTCGACGCTTACGCGGCCGACATCGAGGCGGGCCAATGGTCGTACCGCAAGCCGCGCGAGCGCAACGAGTACCCGGTCGGCGTCATGGGTCTGGGCGTGCTCGGCGCGCGCGTTGCCAGCGCGCTGAACCAGTTTGACTTTCCGGTCATGGGCTGGAGCCGATCCGCCAAGGCCATCGCCGGTGTCCAGTGCTTTGCCGGCGCGGCGCAGTTCAGCGATTTTCTGCGTGCCAGCAGGGTGCTGGTCAACCTGCTTCCGTTGACGCCGGATACCCGGGACATCCTGCGGAGGGAGACCCTGTCCCAGCTGAAGGCCGGCGGCTATGTGATCAACGTGGCGCGCGGCGCCCATCTGGTCGAGCAGGACTTGCTGACTTTGCTCGACAGCGGACAACTGGCGGGTGCGATGCTGGACGTGTTCCGCACCGAGCCGCTGCCGCCCGAGCACCCGTTCTGGCGGCACCCGAAAATCACGATCACCCCGCACACCTCGGCGCGCACGCTGCGCGACCAGAGCATTGCGCAGATCGCCGGCAAGATCCGCCGGCTGCAGGCAGGGGAGCCGATTGCGGGCATCGTGGATCCGGTCCGCGGCTATTGAGGAAACCCAGATGAATCTACCCACACGCGTCAAGCTGGTCGATGTCGGTCCGCGCGACGGTCTGCAAAATGAAAAGCAGCCGGTGCCCGCCGCCGTCAAGATCGAGCTGGTGCACCGGCTGCAGGCCGCGGGCCTGAAAGAGATCGAGGTCACCAGCTTCGTCTCGCCAAAATGGGTGCCGCAGATGGCCGACAACGCCGACGTCATGGCCGGCATCACGCGCCTGCCCGGCGTGCGCTACTCGGTGCTGACGCCCAACCTGCAGGGCTTCGAGGCGGCGCTGAAATCCAGGCCGGACGAGATCGTGGTCTTTGGCGCCGCCAGCGAGGCCTTCAGCCGCAAGAACATCAACTGTTCGATCGCCGAGAGCATCGAGCGTTTCGCACCGGTGGTGCAGGCCGCGCGCGCGGCCGGCATTCGTGTGCGCGGCGCGATGTCGTGCGCGGTCGGCTGCCCCTACGAGGGCGAGGTTGCGCCGCAGAGCGTCGGCTACCTTGCCGGCCTGATGAAGGGCATCGGCGTGCAGCATATCGGCGTTGCCGACACGATCGGGGTCGGCACCCCGCTGAAGGTGCAGCGCGCGATCGAGGCCACGCTGCAGCATTTCGACATCAGCGATGTCTCGGGCCATTTTCACGACACCTACGGCCAGGCGCTTGCCAACACGCTGGCGGCACTGCAGCTCGGCGTCTGGCAGTTCGACACTTCGATTGCCGGGCTTGGCGGCTGTCCCTATGCCAAAGGCGCGACCGGCAATGTGGCGAGCGAAGATGTGGTCTTCATGCTGCATGGCATGGGCATCGCGACCGGCATTGACCTGGACAAGCTGGTGGACGCCGGTAAGTTCATCAGCGACTTCCTGCAGCGCAAACCCAATTCGCATGCGGCCACGGCGCTGCTCAACAAGCGGGCCGGGTGAGGCATGGATGCTGTCGCCGCGTCGGGCCAGCCAGGCAACTTTCCTGAAGGCGTGCAGCGGGTTGTGCTGCTGCTGCAGGCAGCCGGGCACCGGCACACGCCGGTGATGCTCGATGACGCCGCGCGCACTGCGCAGCAGGCCGCGGATGCGCTGGGCATCGAGGTCGGCCAGATCGCGAAAAGCATCATTTTCCGGCGCAAGTCGGACGACGCAGCGGTGCTGGTCGTGACCTCGGGCGACAGAAGGGTGGACGAGAGCAAGGTGGCGGCGCTGGTCGGTCCGCTGGGTCGGGCCGACGCGGCCTTTGTCAAGGCAAAGACCGGTTATTCGATTGGCGGCGTGCCGCCGGTTGCTCATTTGACTGCGTCCGTGACGCTGATCGACCGTGAACTGCAGCGCTTTGCCGAGATATGGGCGGCAGCGGGGCATCCGCACGCGGTGTTCAGCCTGAGCCCGGCCGAGTTGCTGGGCCTGACCGGCGCGCCGCTGGCCGACGTGGTGGTCTGCCGATGACGCGGCCTGAAAACCTGCCCTCGCCCTGCATATCGGTCTGTCGGATGAACGAACTGACCGGTTTGTGTGAAGGCTGCTGGCGCAGCATCGACGAGATTGCCCGTTGGGGCAATGCGGACGCTGAAGACAGGCGGACCATCCTGTTGCGCATCGAACAGCGGCGCCAGACCGGGCAGGCATGAAGCACATCACCTTCTATCTGGACTTTATTTCGCCTTACGCCCATCTGGCGTTCGAGAAATTGCCGCAGGCGCTGATCGGGCACAGCTACAGCGTGACTTACAAGCCGGTGCTGTTTGCCGCGCTGCTCAAGCACCACGGGCAGCTGGGTCCGGCCGAAATTCCCTCCAAGCGCGAATGGACCTACCGTCAGGTGCTGTGGCTGGCGCATGAGCACGGGGTTGAAATGCAGATGCCCGCCAGCCATCCCTTCAATCCGCTGGCCTTGCTGCGACTGGCCGTGGCCTGTGAAGAGCGGGGACTGCCGAACCGCTACGTTTGCGAGACCCTGTTTCGCCATGTCTGGCGCGGCGGTGCCGACGCCGCGGATGCGGCGCGCCTGCAGGCTCTGACGCAAAGCCTGAGTCCTGCAAGGGCTGTCGCGGGCGATGAAGTCAAGCAACAACTGAAGGCGCATACCGACGAGGCGATCGCGCTCGGGGTCTTTGGCGTGCCGACCCTGGCGGTCGACGGCAAGCTGTTCTGGGGCTTCGACGCCCTGCCGATGCTGCGCGACTATCTGGCAGGCGATCCGTGGTTCGATTCCGACTGGAACGCGGTGACAGGCGTGGCAGAAGGCGTGCGGCGCTGACACCGGATGCCTGCCGCAGGGCATTCATTTGAAATAGTTGGCGATTATTTTGCGCTGCTGTGACCGGATGGTGCAGCGGCTTTTTGCCGCAATATCGACGCCTTATTTCATATCGAGAAAGCATTTGCAAGGGTTAACGCTGAAACCGTAAGAAACGGTTCAGCAGTTGTAAGTTTCTGCAATTTCCACGTCAGAGTGCAGTCAGTTCCTTGCTCAATAGTCCGCCCCGGACGCTCACAGAAGTGTTCTTGATTCAACTTTTTGGAGACATCAATATGGCAACAGCAGCGGCTCCGCGGCCAATGACGGAAGGCGAGAAGATGGTGATCTTCGCCTCTTCGCTCGGCACTATCTTTGAGTGGTATGACTTCTATTTGTTCGGGGTGATGTCGGCCATTATTGCGGCCAACTTCTTTTCGGCACTGGATGAAAGCACGC